>CAXNFZ010000179.1:0-6243 GCA_964201495.1 Chloroflexota bacterium
CGAATCGACGAACGTCCATCCCAGTTCAGCGCCGCACTGCACGGCCGCCGCCGCAAGTTCCTCGGCGTTGCCGACGAATTCGGTGTACGTGCCGAGCACCTTCATGTTCACTTTCGCTGCCATTGCGTCTCCTCATCTCCGAACTGCACGGCCCGTCGCTGCCGAGCACGTTGCGCAGGCGACTTCGGCTACGGGGTCGGCAGCAACGAAAATGCCACTGTCGAATTCGACAGTGGCATAGTAACAGTAAGCATTGTCACTGTCAATATGTCACTGTCAATATATCAGTGTCATTATGTCAGTGTCAGAAAAACCTTCGCAGCTACACCAGCATTTCAAGTTCGGCCACGAATCCTTCCAGCACACCGAACGCGCGATCGAGCGGTTCAGGCGTCGTCATGTCGATGCCCGCAAGGTTCAACGCATCGAGCGGATACACCGATGCGCCCGAGCTCAGAAACTGCCGATAGCGCTCTGCTGCCGCACCGCTCGCATCCGCCAGCACGTCCGCAGCGAGCGCATTGGCCGCCGCAATTCCGGAAGCATATTGATACACATAGAAGTCGGCGTAGAAATGCGGGTACTGCGCCCACGCGATGCCCTCGCGCGGCGCGTCGACCTTCCACGACGGCCCATAGCCGCGTTCGAACAACGCAGCCAGCTGCCCATTCATTTCGTCGGCGGTGAGTGCGTTGCCCTGCTCGATTTGCGTATGCATCCAGTGCTCAAACTGCGACAGAATCGGCATCACGAACAGATAACGATGAAAGTTGTACATCGCCTCTTCGATCACGTTGATGCGAAAATTTCGATCACGTCGCGCGCGGTCGGTGTTCATCAGGTGCGCGCGCACCAGCGCCTGATTAAAGTTCGATGCGACTTCAGCCACAAACAGCGTGTAGTCTGCATACACGAACGGCTGCGTCCGACACGACGAAAGCGTATGCATCGAATGCCCGACCTCATGCGCCAGCGTGCTGAGTCCCTGCAGTCCTTCTTCGTGATAACTCATCAAAATATACGGCCGCGTGCCGTAGCCGCCGGCGGAATAGGCGCCGCCGCGCTTGCCGACGTTCGGCCGCCAATCCACCCAGCGCTCCTTCGTCACGCCCTTGCGCACTGCATCGGCGTACGATTTTCCGAGCGGCTGCAGCCCGGCCACGAGGTATTCCACCGACTGCTCCCACGTCGTCTTCACCGGCTTCGCCAGCGGCGCGAAGACGTCACAGCCTTCCATCTTGCGCAGTTTCAGCAGGCGGCGCTTCGCCTCCCAGAAGCGATGCCAGATCGGCAGATTGCGGTTGCACGCGTCGATCACGCTCTGATAGACCGTCGTCGGAATCGCACTCGGCGTCAGCGATGCCGTCAGTGAATCGGAATAGCCGCGCACCCGCGACTGGAACACCGTCGACTTCACCTTCGCCGCCATGATTTCGGCGAACGTGTTGCGCATCGAAAGAAACCCGTCGGCATAGCTGTTCCACGAATTTTTGCGCAACACCCGGTCCGGGCTCGACTGCAGCGAACTGTAGTTGCCGCGACCAAGCTGCAGCGTGCGTCCCTTCTCGTCGACGACCGGAGCAAATGTAAGGTCGGCGTCCGACAGACTGCCATGCGCACGCGACGGAGATTCCAGCGCCTCACGAGCGAGCGCCATAACCTGCTCCACTTCTGCGTCGCGCACGTGCGGACGCATGCGCTGGATGTTGTCGAAAAAATGTCCGTAGCGCTGCAGCTGCGGCTCCTCAGCCAGAAAACTGCGCAGCCGCTCCGCGTCGAGCGCCAGCAGCTCAGATTGAAAAAACGACACAGCCTCACCGAAGCGCGCGTACAACCCGGCCCCACGCCCGGCCGCCGCCAGTCTTTTCTGATCGGTCGTATCGACGTCGCTGTGCAGCATCGCCCACGTGTAAATGTGCTGCGCACGCGGGGCGATCTCCTCATACAACTGCACGAATGTCAGCAGCTCCTGCGCTGATTTCCCCAGCGTGCCGGCGCATGCACGCAGTTTCGGCAGATCAGCGTCTACCGCTGCCAGCTCTTTTTCCCACAATTTCTGCGTGCGAAACATCGCTTCGAGATCCCACATATGCTCTTTCGGTATATCTGATCTTCCTGGTAGTGCGTGTGCCATGGCCATGATGGTAATCCCTCATATAGTTTTTTTCGGTAACTACTCAGGCCTAAATCAGTATTTCCCGCGAAACACGCTGTTCCTCCTCTCTTTGGGAAGAGGAACAGCGTGTTTCGCAATCGAAAATAGACCGACCTGAATAGTTGCCAGGCAACTACATACAATCTACCGGTGGTGCCCACTCCCATCCCGCTCCTGCCACTGCCCAACGATATGCGCACGCTCGCACGCGTGCTGCGCAATCCCAGTGCATTTCTGCTCGATCTGAGCTGCATGGCCGGCGACATCGCGCGTCTCCGCGCCGGCCCGATCGACCTGGTCTGCGTCAATCGTCCAGATCTCGTGCATTCAGTTCTCGTCGAACAGGCGCGCCATTTCGAAAAAATGCCCGCAGTCAAAACACTGCGCGCCTTCACAGGCGACGGCCTGCTCGTCAATGATGCCGGCGTCTGGGCTCGCCATCGCCGCCTGACGGCACCGGCATTCCACATGCAGCGCATCGCCGGCTATCAGCGCGTCATCGCCGAAGTAACGCGCGATCTGCTGTCGTCGTGGCAGGACGGTGGTCGACTCGATCTCGAGCGCACGTTCAAGGACCTGACGCTGCGCATCATCGCGCGCACGTTGTTCAGCGTCGAACTCGATGACATGCAGGTCGGTCTCGGCCACGACATCGATACCGCTCTCGTCTATGTCAACCGCCTCGCCGGCATGAGCATCTATCCATTCGGCGCCGCGCTCGTCCCCGGCGCGCGCGCCGGCAAAGCTGCGATCGCCCGCGTCGATGCTGCTGTGCGCAGGCTCATCACCGCACGGCGGGCATTCACTTCGCAGCCCGATGACCTGCTCGCCATGATGCTCGAATCTCGCGACGCCGAGGGCGCGTGCCTGTCCGACGACGAAGTGCGCGACGAGGCGATCACCATGTTCGTCGCCGGTCACGAAACGGTCGCCACAGTGCTCACATGGCTGTTTTATCGGCTCACGCGCGAGCCGCGCGTCGCCGCTGCGCTGCATGATGAAGTCATGCGCGCGCCGTTCGCCGCCGGCGATGCGCCGTCGTTCGATCAACTCGCAGCACTCCCGTATACGCTTGCCGTCTGCAAGGAGGCGCTCCGGCTTTACCCCGGCGGCTTCACCATTGGGCGACGCGCCAAATGCGCCACCACCATCGGCGAATACGAAGTGGATGCCGGTGCATGGGTGATGGTCTCCCCCTACAGCACACACCGCAGCAGCGACGTCTTCGCCGACGCACTCGCGTTTCAACCCGAACGCTTCGCCGACGACGCCGAACGCTCCTGGCCGCGCGGCGCATGGCTGCCCTTCGGCCTCGGCCCACGCACCTGCATCGGCGCCCAGTTTGCGCTCATGGAAGCGCACACCGTCGTCGCTGCCCTCGCCCGCACCGTGCGCTTCGACGATGAAACCAGTGGCGAAGCACAGGTGCGACCGATGATCGCGTTATCACCGGATCGGGTCATTCAGGTGCGGGTGAGCAGAATGAAATAGGGGACGTAGCCAATAGTGATAGTGGATAGTTATTGTGAGCGCTGCTGTCCCAATGACTATCACTATCCACTATCACTATCTACTATCACTATCTACTAATCTCCTCCCTCACCCTGCGCTCCACGATCGCCACTTCCTCCTCCGTCAGCAGCCACGGATTCAGGTAGATGCCGTCCGACGCCGCCGCAACCGCGATCGATGGCTCGCCCGCCAGCAGGCGCGCCGAAACGATCTCACCCGTCAGGCCGGTCGCCGGATCGATGTGCAACAGCAGGCGCGGCAGCGGCTGCGCTGCCTCGTTCGGAAATACGCGCTCGGCCCGCACGCCCGGCAAATTTGCGAAGTCGCTGCACCACTGCGCCACAACGCGCTCGTCACGGTCGCGCTTGGCCTCGTGGTCCAAACCGACATAGCGCTTCACCGCTGCCAGCAGGCCGACCATGTTTTCCTTGCTCACTTTCATCGCCCGTGCGAATCCCTGGTTCGGGCTGCCGATCGCGCGTATGGCTTCGACGATCCACTTGCGGCCGACTACGAGGCCAGTGCCCTGCGGCCCATGCAGATCTTTTCCACCAGAGAAGATCGCTGCCGTCGCGCCCATCTCGGTGTAACGGCGCAGGTTCTCCACCGGCGGCACCTGCGCCGCCGCATCGACCAGCACCGGCACACCGCGCGCCGTGCAGATTTCAATCACTTTTTCGAGTGGGAAATCTCCTCTGCCAGTCATGCCGCCCTGAAACCACATGAACGCCGCCGTACGATCACTGATCGCGTTCTCGAGATCGGCCGGCTCGCTGTGCGACTCACTTCCGACATCGACGATCTTCGCACCCGTCATGCGCACCGAATAGTCGTAGCCGTTGCGATGTGATTTGAAAACCAGCACTTCGTCCTTCATGCCAGCAGCGCGCATCACCTCACGGTCGGGAATCAGCAGCGCATTCTCACGATCGCCGCCCGTCAGGCACGCCGCTGTCGTCAGCGCCAGCCCGGCCGCAGCACCGGTCGCCACGTACGCGGCTTCGTTGCCGGTCAGCTCGGCCAGCTTCTCGCCAACCTTGATCTGCAGCTCATCGAGCTGAATGAATGCGCGCGACGCTTCTTCCATCGCCTCACGCACTTCAGCCGGCATGAGCGAGCCCCCCAGCTTCGTCAGCGTCGCCGTGGCGTTGATCACCGGCCGGATATTCAGATCTGAATAAATAGACATCGTCACTTCCATTCCGGCATGCGGAAATATGCTTCCGGCGCATTCGGCCATTCGGGCACACTCAAACCGGCTGCGTCGAATACGACCTGTCCGGCGCGCACGGTCATCTGGCACTCGAGCTTGCGGTCGCCGATCAGTTTGGCGCGGCCGCAGTCCGTGAAGCCGAACTCACCGGTTCGCACATCGAACACCGCCACGTCAGCGCACGCGCCCGGCGTGAGATGCCCCAGCTCCGGATGGCCGATCTCGTTCGCCGGCGTGACCGTCGAGCGATAGATCACTTCCTGCAGCGGCATGCCCATATTGAGAACCTTGCTCATCGTCGTCTGCATGTCGAGCACGACGCCGTGAATATTTCCCGTGTGCAGGTCGGTGCTGATCGAATCCGGCCCGAAGCCGCCGCGCATGGCGGGCACGCCATTGCGGTACCAGAAGCTGCCAGCGCCGTGCCCAAGGTCGAAGATCACGCCGCGCGCGCGCGCTTCGAACAGCGCCGGATTGATTTTTCCATCCGCCATCACGATCGGAAACTGCTGCGCATACACGTGCGTGTGAATGTCACCCGGTCGCGCTTTTTTCAGAATCAGATCTTCGTAGGTGCGGCCCGGGCGCGGCCAGAAGTCATACATCACGTGGCGCTTGCACATCTCCGCTGCGCGGATCGACGCATCAACCGCTGCCCATGGCGTGTGCACGTCATCCCACGGCAGCTGGGTCCAGTAGTGCGCCGTCTTCACGCCGATGCAAATATCCGAAAAAGCTTCGACCGTCGCCGCACACAGCTCCGGATCGAATGTCACCGGGTCCTGCTCAAAGTCGCCCAGCATGCCCTTATCGACGATATTGACGTAGGCGAAGATGCGCGTCTTCTGCCGATCAATCACCGTATTCTTAAAATGGCGGAAATGCCGGCCGCCGGCGGTGCCGGTGTCGACCATCGTCGTCACGCCCGATCGAAAGCTGTGCGCATCGGCGACGACGCTCAAACCCTCTGGATTGCCTTCAGGTGCGCGCGTGTGATACACATGCACGTGAATGTCGATGATGCCGGGAGTCACGTAGCGGCCCTGCACGTTCACCACGCGCGCCGCCTCCGCTGGGTTCAGATCGGGCCCCACCGCCGCGATTTTGTCTCCACGAATCGCCACGTCATACTTGCCGTCGATGTTGTTCTTCGGGTCGATCACATGACCGCCCTGCAGCAGGAGATCGTATTGCATGTGAAGGAGTGTATGCGGAAGTGGTGGATAGTGATAGTGGATAGTCGATAGTGATAGTCGATAGTGATAGTCGATAGCGATAGTCGATAGTGATAGTCGATAGTCGATAGTCGATAGTGGAGTGTCGCCAGCCGATCGCGTACAGCCTGCGCCCAGTCCCCGAACTC
>CAXNFZ010000180.1:0-6219 GCA_964201495.1 Chloroflexota bacterium
AAGGGGCAGCGATCACTATCCACCATCACTATCCACCATCACTATCCACTATCACTATCCACTATCCACTATCACTACTCACTATCCACTCTGCACGGCAGCGTACACGCAGAGAGCGGAGCACAGCTGATTCAAAACTAGAACCAGCGTCTCCGCTCTCGAAGGCCTTCGGCGGTCAGCCCGTTAGAGCACCAGGCCCCACGGGTTTTCGAGCAGGCGCTTGATCTCGCCCAGGAACTGCGCGCCCTCGGCGCCGTCAGTGACGCGATGGTCGCCGGCCAGCGTGAGCTTCATCATCGTGCGAATCACGATCTGCCCTTCACGCACCACGGCCTGCGCCGACGCGCCGCCGATTCCCAGGATTCCGGAGTCCGGCATGTTGATGATTGGGATGACCTCATCCACGCCATACATTCCCAGATTGCTGGTGGTGAAGGTCTGACCGCCCATATCACCGGGCTGGCCCTTGCCTTCGCGCACGCGCGCCGCCACAGCCGGCACTTCTGCACCGATCTGGCGCAGCGTCTTCTTGTCGGCGTCCTTCAGCGTGATCACGATCAGGCCGCCGTCCATTGCCACAGCGATGCCGATGTTGATCTGCTCGCGCAGTTCGATCGCGTCGCCGCCGAACGCAGCATTGAAATTCGGGAAGCGGCGCAGCGATGTGGCCACAGCCTTCACCACCATGTCGTTCACCGAGACCTTCACGCCGTCGGCCTTCAGCGATTCGTTGATCTGCACCCGCAGCGCCAGCGCTGCGTCCATCTCGACCTGCATCGAGACGTAGTAATGCGGAACCGGTCCCTTGACCTGCGTCATGCGCTGAACAATCGTCTGGCGCATGCGGGTCAGCGGCTTCCGGCCGCTCGACTGCACCGCCACCGCCGCCGCCGCGACCGCAACAACCGGCGCCGATACAGGAGCCGCAACTGCGACGGGCGCAGCCACTGGAGTGACAACTGGCGCCGCAACTGGCGCCGCAACTGGCGCCGCAACTGGCGCAATTCGGACGCTGCCGGCTGCAAGCACCGCCTCGACGTCGGTTTTCACGATGCGGCCTTCCGGCCCGGTGCCGATGATCGTGCGCAGGTCCAGGCCGCGCTCTTCCGCAATGCGCTTGGCCACCGGCGTCGCCATGATGCGGCCGGTATTCACGATCGCCGCCGCAGCGGGCGCAGCAGCAGCCGAGGCTGCCGGCGTCGCTTCCGCCGACTTCGCTTCCGCGGGTTTTGATTCCGCAGGCTTCGGCGCCGCCGGCTTCGGCGCCGCCGGCGCGCCGACGGCCTCACCCGGCGCCGCGATCACGCCGATCACCTCGCCCACCGGCGTCTTCTGTCCAGCCTGGACGACGATCTTCGCCAGCACGCCAGATGCAAACGCTTCGATCTGAATCGTCGTCTTGTCCGTTTCGATCTCCGCAATGGGATCGCCCTTCGCGACAGTCTCGCCTTCCTGCTTCAGCCAGGCGGCAATCGTGCCTTCGGTCATGTCGAAGCCCATCTGGGGCATGGTGATATTGGTTGCCATAGTTTCGCAAGGCACATCGAAAATTCCAGAGGCGAGCGCAAGGCCCTGCCTCTGAGAATCATCGATATGAGGTCTTAATACTGCTTCTGAACCATTGCTTTCACGGCCGCGACCACGTCATCGGCAAAGGGCAGTGTAGCCCGTTCCAGATTCTTCGCGTACGGCATCGGCACTTCGAGACCGGCGACGCGCGCGATGGGCGCATCCAGGTAGTCGAACGCCCGCTCCTGCAGCGACGCGGCAATTTCTGCGCCGAGTCCTACGCTGCGCCAGCCTTCCTCGACCACAATGGCGCGGTTGGTCTTCTTGATCGACTCGAGCGCCAGCGTCAGGTCCAGCGGCCGCAGCGTGCGCAAATCGATCAACTCGACGTCGATGCCGTCCTGGGCAAGCATGTTCGCAGCCTTATTCGACTCGAACGCCATGCGCCCCCAGGTCACGATCGTCACATCCTTGCCCCGGCGGCGATACACGCTTTCGCCGATCGGCACCAGATATTCCTCATCAGGCACCTCGCCCTTCGTGCCGTAGAGCTGAAGATGCTCCAGAAAAACGACCGGGTCGTTGTCGCGAATTGCGCTCTTCAGCAGGCCTTTGGCATCGTAGGGCGTCGAAGGCGCAATCACCTTCAGGCCCGGCACGCTGGCGAACCACGCATCAAAGTTCTGGGAATGCGTCGACGCCGTGCGGCCATGGCCGTTCGGCGTGCGAATGACCATCGGCACCTTGAGCATGCCGTTGAACATGTGGCTCTGCTTCGCCGCGTGGTTCACGATCTGGTCCCACGCCACCAGCGTGAAGTTGACAGTCATGATCTCGCAGATCGGGCGCAGGCCGTTCATCGCCGCGCCAACGCCCAGACCGATGATCGCCTCTTCGGCGATCGGCACATCGCGCACCCGGCCGGGGAATTCCTTCGCCAGTCCCTGGGTGACGCCGTACGCGCCGCCGTTGTTGTACGCGACGATGTCCTCACCCCAGATCACCACGCTGGGATCCCGCTGCATCTCTTCGCGCATGGCGCGCTTGAGCGCCTCTCGATAGGTAATTTCTGCCATGATTTTTTTGGTCCTGCGGGCCTTAGTGAGAACCGTTCGACGCCACTGCCCCGCCGATCTGCGGCGGGCGTATCAGCGAACCACCGACCTGCATATTGCTGACCGGATCCATGTAAATATGCTGGTACAGCGAATCCAGCTCCGGCTCGGGGCTATTTTCCGCGTACTCCGCCGCTTTTTCCGCGCGCGCCTCGACCTCGGCCGAAATCTCTTCGAGATCCTGCGGCGAGGCGATGCCGCGCTTCAGCAGCACTTCGTTCGCGAACCGATGAATCGGGTCGCGCTTCTTCCAGTCGGCGATTTCGCCCTTGTCGCGCTGCACGTCCGGGTCGGCCATCGAATGGCCCCGGTGCCGATACGTCACCGCCTCGACCAGCGTCGGGCCCTCGCCGGCGCGCGCGCGCGCCGCTGCGCGCCCGATCACCTCGTGCACCGCCAGCACGTCGTTGCCGTCCACCTGCTCCGCCGCCATGCCGTAGCCATCCGCTTTGCGGTACACATCCGGCAGCGCGCTGTGGTTGCGAATCGTCGTTCCCATGGCGAACTGGTTGTTCTCCACCAGGAAAATAATCGGCAGCTTCCACAACTGCGCCCAGTTCATCGCGGCATGGAAAGTGCCGATGTTCGTGGAGCCGTCTCCCATCACGCACGTCACCACCCGGCCATTCTTGTAGAACTGGTTGGCCACGGCCACGCCCGCCGCCAGCGTCAAATGTCCGCCGACGATCGCGTAGCCGCCCCAGTAGTTCGTTTCCGTGTGGATCAGGTGCATCGAGCCGCCGCGCCCACCGGTCGTGCCGGATGCCCGGCCGAACAACTCTGCCATCACTTTGTCCGGCGACGCGCCTTTCAGAATCGCATAGCCGTGGTCTCGGTAGTGCGTGAAAAGGTCGTCGTCCGGGTTGAGCGCCGCCATTGCCCCAACCGCAATCGCCTCCTGACCATTGGTAAGGTGCAGGAAACCGGCGATCTTGGCCTTCGTATACATTTCGGCCGATTTGTCCTCGAATACGCGAACGAGGAGCATCTGCCGGTACAAGGAAATCAGACGTTGATTGTCCATAATTCAAGTTCGTTCGAAATCAGCCGACTGTCGATCTTTTCTCAGGTCCACGCAGTTCCACGCGTTCGTGCCACGGACAAATTCTGCCGGTCGATGGGCAAATTTCATCCATTGAACACCATTCGTGGGCGCATGTTGCGGGCTGCACGCACATGTGCACGCAAACGAGAGAATTTTACGCAGATTGCGCGAATTGTCACGCGCAAGAGACGCGAACTGTCTATCGCAAATTACTCACCCTTCGCCAGCGTGACAGATTTCACCCCGGCCAGAGCCGCCTCATACAGGCTCAGCACGAAAAGCAGTGACGAGAGCCGATTCAGATACCGCACCAGCTCAAGATTTTCGACCAGTCCGTCGTGCACAAGATGCACGACGATGCGCTCGGCGCGCCGGACGATCGTGCGCGCCAGATCAAGATAGGCGCTCGGCAGCGCATCGCCCGGCACCACGAATTCACGCGGAAATTCGATCAGCGCAGTCACAGCGTCGGTTTCGCGCTCCAGCCACTCGACGCGCGCAGCGTCGATCTTGCGAAATTTCGCCGCCACCGCCTGCGTCGCCGCAAGCTCAGCCATCATGTGGTACAGGTCGCGCTGCGCTGTCAGAATCAGGGCGCGCGAACGCTCTCCCAGAGAAGCCGCACGCGCGATGCCCAGCGCGGCGCTCGCCTCATCCACTGTGCCATAGGCCTCGGGCTGCGGCATGTACTTCGCCACTCGCCCTTCGCCAAGCAGTCCGGTGAAGCCGTCGTCGCCATTGCGTGTGTAAAGTGAACCGGTCATGTAAACGGATTATATGGAGGTTAGTACACGAACACCTCCGGGCTGAGGAGCGTGCTACACGAACATCCAACGCGACGACCCGGAACATTACTTATCGACCCTGTTTCAGGGCGTCGCGCGCACCCCAGACGGGTGCATTCGCCAAAAGGGACGAATGCATTTCTCACGCAAAGAACGCGAAGGGAGCGACTAAACTCAAGGATATTCCGCGAATCACGGCATCGCCCCGCCCACGCGAAGAGGTCTGAATTCCGTCGCCGAAGAAACTTCCTCAAGCGAAGGCACGAAAAAGC
Source organism: Chloroflexota bacterium (assembly GCA_964201495.1). Classification (GTDB taxonomy): domain Bacteria; phylum Chloroflexota; class Anaerolineae; order J036; family Brachytrichaceae; genus CANJQH01. The sequence continues at coordinate 4,727 of CAXNFZ010000180.1, forward strand.
CATCACAAGCTTTTTCCTTCGCGTTCGTCGCGGCTTTGCGTAAGGAAAATCTGCTGTCGAAATTCGCCCCTTTTGGCGAATGCATCCCGCCTGACCGAAACGCGGAGAGAGCGGTATGATTTCGCGAGACATGTATCCCGAAAGCGAGATTCTTTTCCCCGCCCGGTCCATCCCTGAACTGCGCAGTGCGCGCAAAGGCGAAAAATGGCACGCGCTGATCGTTCATCTCGCCGGCCTCCCCGAAACACATGAGGACGTGCTTGCGTTCTCGCTCATGATGATTCGGCTCGGCAACTGCCTGACGTGCGACCTGGACAGCTATCGCGCCAGCCTCGGCTGCACCGCCTGCGCCCGCCGCACGGTCTCCAGCTTCAAAGGCGGCGACGATGCGCTGCTCCGCAAAATCGAGGATGCCCGCGCCGAAATTCGCGCTCATCAGCCGCGCCTCCCATGAATCACCTCCGACTTCCCAAATCCATGCACACCGGCGTCCTCGCCGCCGGCCTGCCCGACGAAAACGAATATCTGCGCATGGACCAGCGCGCTGACGAGACGATCCGCGCCCTCGCCACGCCCTTTCCAAAAACCTGCCGCGCCTACCAGCTGCTCATGCAGGATGCGCGCATGACGGCGCACTGGGAAATGTCGAATTACCTCACCGTCGGCAAGCTGAAATACAACGACCACGGCCCGATTCACGCGCGCGTCACCGGCGCCTACGCCATGCAGCTGATGCGCTATCTGCTCGACGCCCGCGCACCGTTCGATGTCATCGAATCCGCCGCCGGCGACGCCGACGATGCCTGTCTGGTCTCGCTCGTCGCCGTCATGATGCACGACATCGGCAACTCGCTGCACCGCACCGGCCACGAGGCGCTCAGCGTCGTGCTCGCGCAGCCGCTGCTTCAGGAATGGCTCTGCAGCATCTACCCGGACACGATGCAGCGCACCCTGATCCAGAATTTCATCCTGGCCGCCATCCAGTGCCACGACATTCATCCACCGCCGCTCTACATGGAGGGCGCCGTCGTCGCCGTCGCCGACGGCTGCGACATGACCAAGGGCCGCGCTCGCATGCCGATCGACCTCGGCAAGCTCGATATCCACGGCGTCTCCGCCCTCGCCATCGAAGATGTGGTAATTCACCCGCTCCCCGGCGATGCCCCGGTCGAAATCGAAGTCCGCACCAGCAACTCCGCCGGCATCTTTCAGGTCGAAGAAACGCTCGTCCGCAAGCTGAATGTAACGCCGCTCAAGGACTACGTGGTCGTCAGCATCACCGCCGTCGATCCAAACAGCGCCACCGAAAAGCGCATCTTCACCAACGCCACCACGGTCAACGGCCAGCTTAGGGCGATGTAAACGAGTCGGGGTTTAGATTTCAGATTTCAAATTTCAAATTTCTTCAATCTGAAATCTGAAATCTGGTAACTACTCAGGCCATCCATTTTTCCAACGCGAAACACACTACTCTCTCCCCCGAAGGGGGAGAG
>CAXNFZ010000181.1:0-6207 GCA_964201495.1 Chloroflexota bacterium
CGCCCTGCGGGCGGCGGGTGATGTCGTGATTCGCGGACTCATGTAGTCGAGTTTAAACACTCCCTGGCCAGAGTCACTGCAAGTCTTCTGTGTAGAATTTCAACCCAGATTGTGCCACGGCATTCCAGCCGCCGGCTCTTTTCGAAGATGTCACGGCTCAGCCTTCATACAATCGGCCTCGCATCGACCTGCTGATGTCTGCTCTGCTCTCTTTAAACAAAGAGGGTAGACAAGCGCAGAATAAACGCATAAACACAGAATGACGGCAAGGACGAAAGCAGGACGACGCAGAAACGCACGAGCAACAAGCTGAATCTTTCTCAAAAGCAACTACTCAGACCCGGATCAATGCTTCACTCAGAACCCGCCTTCTCCTGCAAACAGACAGCGGATTTCGCGATAAAAAATTGACCAGCCTGAGCAGGCACTCCCAAAAAATATCCATGCGCGTACCTATTTCGTGGTTGAAAGACTTCGTCGACCTGAACATCTCCGTCCCTGAGCTGGCCGAACGCCTCACGCTGGCCGGTCTCGAAGTGGAACATGTCGAATATCTCGGCCTGCCCGGCGCCGAGGTGGTCTGGGATGCGGACAAGATTTTCGTCGCCCAAGTCGAAAATGTCGAGCGTCACCCGAATGCCGACCGGCTGCTGCTGGTGACGCTCAACTACGGCGCCGCCGCAGTCAGCCGCTCAATCACGGTGGTCACCGGCGCACCAAATCTGAAGCCCGGCGACGCCGGCCAGAAGGTCGTGCTCGCCCTGAAGGGATCGCGCTTATTCGACGGCCATAAGCCAGGCAAGGTGCTTGTCACGCTGAAGGAAGCAACGCTGCGCGGCATCAAGAACGACGCCATGGTCTGCAGCGAAAAAGAACTCGGCATCAGCGAAGAGCACGAAGGCATCATCCTGCTGCCGGACGACGCGCCGGTCGGTGCGCCGCTGCAGGAATATCTCGGCGATGCCGTGCTCGAGATCGCCATTCTGCCGAATACGATCCGCTGCGCCAGCATCATCGGCGTCGCCCGCGAAGTCGCAGCGATGAGCGGCACGCAGGTGCGCTACCCAGCCATGGACTTCGCCGCATCCGGCGCCCCCATCGAATCCGAGGCCGCGCTGCGCATCGAGAATGCGCACCTGAACCCGCGCTTCACCGCCGGCCTGGCGCGTGGCATCACGCTCGGCCCGTCGCCGTTCGTCATGCAGCATCGCCTCAAACTCGTCGGCCAGCGCCCGATCAACAACGTGGTTGACATCTCGAACTACGTAATGTTCGAATTCGGCCAGCCGACGCACACGTTCGACTTCGCCGCCATCCACCCCGCCGCCGACGGGCGCCGCACGGTGGTCACGCGCCTGCCGCACGCCGGCGAGTCGATCGTCACGCTCGACGGCAAGCCGCGTGAGCTGCAGCCGAACGACATCCTCGTCTGCGACGAAACCGGCCCGCTCAGCGTCGCCGGCGTCATGGGCGGCGCCGACAGCGAAGTGAAGGATTCCACCCGCGACGTGCTCTTCGAAGTCGCCGCCTGGCACGCAATCTCGATCCGCAAAACTGCGCGCTTCCACAATTTCAGCAGCGAAGCGTCATACCGCTTCGCACGCGGCATTCACCCGGCGCTGGCCATGCTGGCGCAGAAGCGCGGCCTGCACCTGCTGCAGCAGCATGCCGGCGCAACGATCGCACCCGGCATCCTCGACGAATATCCGCTGCCGGCGCCGGTCGTGCGCATCGAATTGCTGCCCGCCCGCGTCTCACGCCTGATCGGCATGCCTATCCCGGTCGCAGACATGTCGCGCATCCTCGAATCACTCGAGTTTGTCGTCGAGCCGCAGGAAGAATCGGATGCGCTGATCGTCACCGCGCCGGATCATCGCCTCGACATCGAGGGCGCGCACGACCTCACCGAGGAAATTGTGCGCATCTACGGCCTCAACAAACTGCCGACCACGCTCATGCGCGACGAAATGGCGCCCACGCCCGGCAACCCGTCGCTCGACTTCGAAGAACAGGTGCGTGACCTGCTCGCAGACGCCAGCCTGACCGAGATCATCAGCTACCGCATGACGACGCCGGCTGCCGAAGCGCGCCTGCGCGCAGACGGCGCCGACGAACGGCCGTACATCGGTGTGGTGAATCCGATCAACCCCGATCGCACAGTCATGCGCCACACGCTGCTCGCCGGCATGCTCGAATCGCTGGCTGGCAACGTGCGCCACCACGCGCGCGTGGCGCTGTTCGAAATCGGCAGCATCTACCTGCGCAGCGAATCACCAGCCACAGTCAACTCGGTCGCCGGCATCGAAGAACTGCCGCGCGTTGCCATGGTCGTCACCGGCCGCCGCGACGCAACTTCGTGGCGCAGCGGCGCCGCCGCCGCCACTGCCGCTGATTTCTTCGACCTGAAGGGCGTCGTCGAATCGCTGCTCGACGGGCTGCGCACTCCCCCGGCGTCGTTCCACGCCGTCGACCATCCGACGCTGCGCCCGGGCCGCGCCGCCGAGGTCGTCGTCAACGGCGCCGTCGTCGGATCATTCGGCGAAGTGCATCCGCGCGTGCACGACGCGCTGGCGCTCGATCTGCCCGCTGGTCAGCCGGTGCTCGTCGCCGAATTCGACCTCGGCGCGCTGCGCACCGCCGTCGGCGCGCAGGATCGCCAGGTCCGCGACGTGCCGCGCGTCCCAGCCGTGGTCGAGGACCTCGCCATCGTGGTCGACGACACCGTCGCCGCCGCCGACGTCGCCACCGCCATCCGCCGCGCCGGCGGCGCTGTCCTCACCGACGTGCAGCTCTTCGACGTCTATCACGGTGAGCAGATCGGCGCAGGCAAGAAGAGCCTGGCCTACACCCTCACCTATCAGGGCGTTGAAAAAACCGTCGCCGACGCCGATGTCGAAAAGCTGCGCAACAAAATCATTCGCTCGGTCGAAACGCAGCTCGGCGCAGTCGTGCGCAAATAAACGCGGCAGAGAGGGGCTCAGCCTTCGACCTTCTCCAGATCCACCCAGCGCAGCCCCTGCCGCAGCATGTAATACGCGCCGAGCAGCGTCACCGGAAGCCACAGCGCCACGTGCAGCACGAGCACATAGGCGCTGGCCAGCCCCTTGTCCACGCCGAGCGCTTCGGTCGCCAGAATCCCGCCGGCATCGAATGTGCCCACCGCACCGGGCGCGCCGGGGATCACCGTGAACAAGTTCGACACGCCGTTGACCAGCATCAGTCCGATGAATGACAGCGACAGCCCGAACGCCTGCGCCACGCACGCGTACTTGGCGGTCTCGATCAACCACGTGATCAGCGACGCCGCCAGGATTTTCGCCGTGTCGGCCGGATTGCGCAGGCTGCCGGCGCCGGCGATGAAGCGCGAGGCCAGCGAAATCAGCCCGGCGCGAAAACGCACCGGCGCAAGGCGCGCGAGTGTCTCCACGAGCCGCTCCGCCGCCGCCGGCGCATGCGCCATCCACACGAACACGCCGATCGCCGCGCCGAACACGCTCAGCGCTGCGATCAGCAGCGGCCACGCCTGCGCCGACAAACTCGGCACCGCCGGCAGCCCGATCGCCACGAACGCTGCCATCAACAGCCCGTCCAGCACCCGCTCGATGCCGACCGTTGCCAGGCTGCTGCTCACCGGCACATTCTCGTTGCGCCGCAGCACCCACGCGCGCAGCACTTCACCGATGCGCGCCGGATACACGTTGTTGCCCATGTACCCGATCACCACCACCGGAAACAAGCGCCGCGCCGGCACTGACACACCCAGCGGCCGCAGCAGCAGCGACCAGCGCCACGAACGAAACCATACTGACACAAAATACAGGGCGATTCCCGGCACCAGCCAAAGCAGATTGGCCTCGCCCAGGTCGCGCACGAATTCATCCAGTTTCAGTCCGCGCAGCGCCACCACGAGCAGCGCCACGCTGATCAACACACCGACCCAGAACAGAATTCGTTTCACTTATTTCGCACCCTTGCGCGCGGCAGGCTTCAGCGACGGCCATGCAGCACCATAGAAAGTCAGATACTCGCCGACCCGCGAAGACCAGTACGCATCTCCATGCGCCCCTCTGCCGACGCTGGTCTGAAAACCGTCTATGCCCTGCGCGCGCAGATCAGCCGCAAATTTTGCGATGTCGTAATTCGCCCAGTCCACATCTCCTGCGTCCATCCAGATCCGCATCTGCGCCAGTTTCTGCATGTCCTGCGCGTAGCTCAGCATGCTGAATCCTTCCGGCACACCGACCAGCTTCGTCGTAATCGACGGGCTGTGCGCACCAAGCGCACCGAACAGCTCAGGATGCGACACCGCAATTTGAATCGCCCAGTAGCCGCCGCGTGAGATGCCCCCGATCGCTCGCCCCTCGCGCGTCGCCATCGTGCTGTAGCGGCCGTCGATGTAGGGCACCAGCTCATCCACGATGAAGCCGCCGTACGAGTTCGGGCCGCCGTTCGACCACGAATATTTTCCGGCATCTCCGGCGCGCATATCCGCGCTCGGCATCACGATGATGAAACGCGACAACGTGCCCAGGCTCATTCGAATGTCGGCGATGCGCGGCACGCCATCCCCGACCCAGCCGCCGAACTCGAACTCAGTGCCGTGAATCAGATACAGCACCGGATATTTGCGCGCAGATGAATAACATGGCGGCAGAAAAACGTGCGCCCACATCTCGACCGCGGTCACACGGCTCGGCACGGTTTCGGTGATCAACTGCCCGCTCGGCTGCGGACAATCCGGCTCTGCGACGGCCGCCGGCGCATGCGCCATCGCTGTCACAGACGGCAACGACGTCACAATCATCGCAATCACGAGCAGCCAAGCCCCTATGCGCACGCGTGCAGCTGCAAATGAGCAGTGCAGACGAGGCGCCCTACCCATTCGCCGCACGCCAACGCTTGCTTAATGCCCGCGCCTGAAATTCCGCCCGGAACGAGCTGCGCACCAGCGGGCCGCTTTCGACCCACTTGAATCCCATCTCGAGGCCGGCGCGGCGGAACTCCACGAATTCCTGCGGCGTGTAGTAGCGCGAAATAGGCAGATGCTGCTTGCTCGGCTGCAGGTATTGACCGAGCGTCAGAATATCCACGTCAGCCTCGCGCAGATCCCGCATCGTCTCCAGCACTTCTTCGGGCTCTTCGCCCAGGCCGAGCATGATGCCCGTCTTCGTCACCGCGTCGGGCTGAATGCGCTTTGCGTTGACCAGCGTCGCGAGCGCCCATTCGTAGTTGTCCTGCGGCTGCACCTGCTTGAACAGACGCTTCACCGTTTCGACATTGTGATTCAGAATGTCCGGCTCCTCACGCATGACGATTTCGAGCGCCGCCGTATTTGCCTTGAAATCCGGGATCAATACCTCGATTGTGCAGTCGGGCTTCACACGCCGAACCTGCCGAATCGTCAGCGCGAAAATCGGCGCGCCGCCGTCCTTGCGCTCGTCGCGGTTCACGGACGTCACCACCACGTGCTGCAGGTTCATGTCCACAACCGCCTGCGCCACGCGCAGCGGCTCCGCCCAGTCCAGCGGCGACGGCATGCCCGTTTTGACGTCACAGAACCCACACGAACGCGTACAGACGTCGCCCATGATTAGGAACGTGGCTGTGCCGCGCCCCCAGCACTCGGCGATGTTCGGACAATTCGCTTCCTCGCAAATCGTATGCAACGATTTGCTGCGCATCAAGCGCTTCAGCTCGTGAAAAGTCTCCCCCGAAGGTGCGCGAACCTTCAGCCAGTCCGGGCGGCGTGCATAGCCGACGGGCGACTGCTCTTGCGTCACAATGGGTATTTCCTGAGGGGCCAACAGGCCGGCATCGGATTGCGTCGAGTCCATCGGCGGGATTGTAGCAAAGCAGAAGAAGTGCATCCGCTATTGGGTGCATCCACTGTTGGAGGCGAAATTTTTTGTATGCGAAAACCTCACCCCTGCCCCCCCTCTCTCCCTGTGATTTCGCTTGCCGTTCTCCCGTGTCAGGCTCGCTGCAGCGCACGAAATCCTGGCGGAGAGGGGCGGTCGAGCGCCGCATGCGTGTGCGCTGACAAACCATCGCTGTGTGCATCGACGAGTCTCCGCGTCTTCTGATGACATTCGCCCCAGACGGCGGATACACCCTCCACTGTTCCACCGTTTGGGTGAATGCATATCTCACGCGAATAACGCGAATAACTCTAAGTGAGTCGCCAAAAATTCTGGCGGCAGATTCGCC
>CAXNFZ010000182.1:0-6197 GCA_964201495.1 Chloroflexota bacterium
GAAAATCTGCCGTTGAAATTCGCTCCACACTGCGGATGCACCCGATTCGCAACGACTCAGGCCTGAGTCGTTGCATGATCGCCGCATGCGTTACGGCGCCGTGCAGCGCCAGACGCTCAGGCTGACTTTCGCCGCATAGTCCTGTGCAGGAAATCTTTTCTGCAGCGCGCACTGCTCTACGGCGTGTGCTTCGCTTTGCGGCAGGGCGCCGTCGATGAGCACAAGCCAGTCCGGTCGATAGCGCTCGATCGCAAATATCGCCAGATCATCGTATGTGCTCGCCGGCCGAATCTGCGCCACGACGTCCGGCTGCAGCAGGCCGGCAAAATCCACCACAGGCCGCTCAGCGTAATAGCCGATGATGCCGACTTCGAGCATGCCGATGCGCGCCTCGGGCGGCGTGTTCTCGCGCAGCCATGCGCCTGCCGCGCGATAGATCGAATAACGTGGATCCGTCGTCGCTGCTGCCGGAGCGATCTGCACGGCATGGCCGACCAGCGCCACACCCAGCAGCGCCCCGAAGCCGATGCGCGCGTAGCGTAGTTCGATGCGTTCGAAAATTTCATCGAGGCCGAGCGCCAGACACAGCACGAACCCGGGCATGATCGGAGCGTAGTACCAGAAATAGCGCGTCACTCCAAGCACCGAATAAGCGGCGATATAGGCGACGATCCATAGGATCGGCAACAGCGCAGCACGTCGCCGAGTGACGGCCGTCCATATGCCGAAAGCCGCCGCCGCCAGCTCCGGCCAGCGCAGCCATTCCGGAATGTAGCGCGGCAAACTACTCAGCCCTGCAAAAAACGATGTGCTGATCGTCATCAGGCCCTGCGCACGCTTGGCCGCCAGCGTCACCGGAAACGGCGCGCCGAAATACATCGTGGCCCAGATCGCCCATACGCCGACGACGACGGCAAACACCGCCAGCGCCGCCCATGGCACGCGCAGGCGACCAGCCCGCAGGTCCACCCGACTTTTCCACAGGTAATCCACACACAGCAAACCGACCAGCAACACGCCGTCGCCGCGCACCAGCACGGCGGCGGCGGCGGCGATCGCCGTCGTCATCCAGCGCCCGCGCGCATACGCCGCCAGTGCGACGAGCGACAGCGCCAGGAAGAGCGGCGTCTCTGAGCTGAGCGTCTGCAGCAGCAACAGCGACGCAGGGTAGAGCAGCAGGAGCGCCCACGCCGCGCGCGGCCGGCCCCACCCAAGCGCCAGCACATGCGCAGCGCCGGCTCCGACCCCGATCGAAACTGCCCCGATGAACACGGCAGCCGCATGCAGATCCGGCCAGCCGGCAGCGCGCACAGCAGCAAGCAGGATCGCAAACGCCGGCGCCGTGGTGCTCAGCACCCGTTCACCGGCGTTATAGACGAACCCACTCCCGCGCGCGAGATTTTCGGCGTAACGATAAGTAATGTACGGATCGTCGTAGCGCCAGCCGGCAAACAGCACCGCAAGGGCGATCGAAACGCCGGCGATCCAGAGCACCGGCAGCATCCGCTGCGCACGAATCATCCTAGACATATCGGCTCATTGCCACTCGATATATACGGGCTTGTAGCCGATCGGATTGGCGGCCGCTGCACCGAGTGCATCGATGAAAACCGGGGCGCCGGATACGTTCACCACGCGCTCCGTCCCATCGATCGACCACACCACCCACAGCTTCTTCGCATTTTTCATAAATTTGTATCCGGCAATCCCCGAGACGCCCACGTCGTCAGCGGTGATCGGGCCGACATACGCTGCGCCTCCGATGCGCTGGGAAGCGACGACAAACGCCGTATACGGCGCCAGCTTCTGCGTGCCGCTGATCATGTTGGTGCCGTTCCACCCTTCGTAGCTGTAATGAATATTCGCCTGCAAATTCAGCGCATGAGCGGCAGCGTACGACTGTGCGATGTAATACGCGTTCGCCAGCTGAATATTCTCGTTCGGCGCGACGCCGCAGGGATTATTCCGACCGGCACAGATCACCGCCGTCTCCGTATTCATCATCGGCTTGTCGCCCACGCCGTACTTCTCCAGCAGCCTGCGCAAATATGCATACTTGCGCAGCAGCACCGGGCCATCCGCATTGGTGTTGCCCCAGCTGAGGTTGCTGTACTGCCCTGGTGAATTCGGATTCGTGTATCGGTCATACGAATGAAAGTTGCCGATGTCGAAATAGCTCCCCCCGCCGGCGCGCAAAACACCTTCGAAAAATCGGCCGACGCGACGCTTCTGTTCAGTCTTCTCTTCGTCTCCTTGAACATTGTTGCACGCCAGCGAGAGATTTTCCGGGTCGCAGTCCATCAGCAGCCCGCCCATGACGACCTGCGCAGCCGGCGCGGCATCCTTCACGACGGGGTAAACCGCCTTCAACATCTGCGCATACGCGCCGCCGCCGTAGTACTCATCGCTTGCATCTCCGTAGCAGCCGAAGGGCGATCCGCCGGGGACCAGAGCAGCGTCGACATCAGGCTCGTTCCAGAATTCCCAATGCAGCACACCATACGGCAACCGGCTGTAGCGCAGCACAGCATCACGCATAAACGCCGCAAACGCCGGCAATTTGTCCTCACGGATCGGACCACACGCTTTGTCAGCAACCTTCTGCGCCCAATCCGGCGTGCCGCGCACAATCAGAATAGTCTGCAGCCCCGCTGCTCGCGCAGCGCCCAGTTGCGCATCGAGGGCGGCGACCGCACCCCAGTTGCGCTGCCCCTCAGCTGGCTCGACATCGCGCCAGACGAGCGCATTTTTGCGCACCCATCTTGCGCCCGATGCGGCAATTCCAGCCGATGAGTTCGTAAGATTCGACGATTCGATGCCGAATGCCGTGTATGCAGCGCGCTCACGCAGCACAGTGGGCAAGTAGATGACGCGATCTCCGCCCTGCGCAGATGAGGTGCCGATTGTCGCGCTCTGCGTCACCAGAAGCATCACAGAAAGAAAAATCGCGATTCTGATTCTGCTCATTCTCAAGCCCCCCGCTTCGGTGTTTCGACCGAGCAGGTGCATGACGACATCCACTCAGGAACCCGAAGAATCTCCCCCACCGAACAACTGCTTCGCCAGACCATCACCCTGGGGGATGTAAATCGTGCCAAATTGCGCCTCGTAGCGATCGATGTTCTCCTGCAGCGCACGCAGCAGCAATTTGGCATGCAACGCCGTCGTCACCACACGTGCTCCGACACGCGCCTTGGGAACATTCGGCATGATGCGCGCAAAGTCCAGGATGAATTCGGAGGCTGTGTGCTGAATCAGCGCAAAGTTCGAATAAGTCTCCTGAAGATCGGCCGGAATTTCAACGGGCAACTGGGCAGGTCGTGGGGGATTGGACATAAACACCAGATGTAACCGAACCGTCGCTCCACCCACTTTCTGTTCGGCGAAGCAATTCGGGCAGATGGCAACCACTCAGCTCCAGTCAATATTTCTCGCGAAACACATCATTGATTCCCCAAAAAAGAAACAAATAGCATATTTCAAGATGAAGAACTGACCCAGCCTGGTGATTACAGCAGATCAAATATTGCGTAACAGCTCAGCCTTTTTGAAATCGCCCGATTCGCTGCCCTTCGCTCCCCCAAAGGAGGCAAAAGACAGCAAATTAAGTCTGCTTCAAAGAGACTGAGCAATTACGTTACAAGGATGCAGAGAAGCGTCTGGTTGCCGATTTAGAACGGAATATCGCCGCCATCGCTGCCGCTTTCGCTGTGTTCGCCGCCGCCCATGTCACCGCCGCCGGCGTTGCCCTCTTCGCGCGCGCTCAGGAAGCGCACTGTGTTCGCCACGATCTCGAAGCTGGAGCCGACCGTGCCATCCTGGCGCGTGAACGTCGTCGGGCCGCCAGTCTTCGGGTCGACGCGCAGCCGCCCTTCCACAAGCGCCATCTTACCCTTGCTCAGATACTGGTTGACGACTTCCGCCTGCTTGCCGAACACCGACACGCGGAACCACGTCGTCTCCTTCTGCTTCTGGCCGTTGCGGTCGTTGTACACGCGGTCGGTCGCCATGCTGAACGACGTCACCGGCGATCCGTCCGGCATGTAGCGCATCTCCGGGTCGCGCCCGAGGCGTCCGACCACTGTCACACTCTGGTACATTTTTCTTTTCTCCTGGCTGAAAATCCCCGAAACGAGATCTCAGCTTCTTTCCCATGAGCACCGCACGAAACACCCTGCCTCGCCGGCTACTCTCCCTCGTTTTCTGCAGAGAACGACGAGGAATATCTTGCACCAAAACGCGTCGAATGGCGCAAAATTCGCTTACGATGTCAGACTTCGTCAGGTCGAACACCGACCCAGACTAGGCCAAAGAGTATAGCGGACGCATGCGCTCAATTTCATCCCCGCCCCCGATCCTGACCCGAATCCACGCATGGCTGTGTGGAATCGTCAATTTCTGCGCATCATTACATGAGCACGCAGAATCTGTGCGCCAGCGCACATTCGTCATCTGCGCCATCTTCACGCTTACGCTTGCTGCGTGCAGCCAGCCTGCCGCAGAACCTGCCGCCACCGCCACGCCCACCATCCCGATCGTGCCCGCCGCCACGCAGCCGCTGAAACTGCGTGACGCCGCAGCATCATCCACGCCGCGCATCGCGCCCACACGCGCGCCCGGACTCACCCCCAGCCCGGATCCGCTCCGTGGCATTGCAGCGCAAGGCATCGTGACATCAACCTATGTCGTCCAAAATGGCGACACGCTCAGCGGCATCGCACTGCAATTCGGCGCTGACCCAAATGACCTGCGCAAACTGAATGGTCTAACCAGCGACGCGCTGCGCATCGGGCAGACGCTGATCGTGCGCGTGCCGGTCATCGAACATGGGCCGGCGCTGAAACTGATTCCGGACAGCGAGCTGGTCAATGGGCCGGGTGCAGTCGGCTTCGACCCGGCAGCAGTCGTCGACGCGCAACGTGGTTATCTGGCGGGCTACGTCGAACGAGTCGGGGACGAAACGCTCAGCGGCGTGCAGATCGTGCAACGCGTCGCAGACCAGACGAGTGTTCATCCACGGCTGCTGCTGGCCGCACTGGAATATGCCGGCGGCTGGGTGAGCAACCCGAATCCGAGCGGCGACGCGCTGCTCTACCCACTCGGCAACCAGCGCGCCAACCTGAAGGGCCTGTACGTGCAGCTGAGCTGGGCGGCAGGGCGATTGAACGAGGGCTACTACGGCTGGCGGCTGAATAACCGCTACATCGCACAATTCGGCGATGGCAGCTACGCATTTCTCGGCGACGGCATCAACGCCGGGACAGCTGGCCTGCAGAACTGGATTGCACTGATCCGCCCACGCGACGCGTGGCGCGGCGCATTGCTCGACGACGACAATGCCGATGCATTCCTCACTACCTATCGAAAGCTATTCGGCGACCCGTGGCGATTCGATCAGGGCGAGCCAGTCCCACCCGGCACGCGCCAGCCTGAATTCGATTTGCCGTGGGCAGCCGACGAAACGTGGTTCTTTACCGGCGGCCCACATGCCGCGTGGGGGCGCGGCACACCCTGGGGTGCGCTCGACTTCACGACGATCAGCGTCGGCGGATGCAGCGCTCTGCCGGAATGGGCGACCGCCATGGCCGACGGCACGATCTCGCGCAGCAGCCGCGGCGAAGTGGTGCAGGCGCTCGACCCCAGCGGGGACGATCGCATCGGCTGGAGCGTGCTGTATCTGCATCTCGGCTCACGCGATCGTGTGTCGGCCGGCACACCCGTCCGTCGCGGCGACAGGCTTGGCCATCCGTCATGCGAAGGCGGCATCAGCTACGCCGCACATATTCATCTGGTGCGACGCTTTAACGGCGAATGGATCAACGCCACTGGCGCAATCCCGTTCGTCATGAGCGGCTGGCAGGCCGCCGAAGGGGGCAGGGAATACGACGGCACGCTCGTGCGCGGCGCCGCTTCACGCGAAGCCTGTGAATGCAAAAACGCCACGGTGAACGGGGTGAGAAAGTAGGATCAGCAATGCCGCAATCAGAGCCGACCTGACTCCTCAAGCCCTGTCACGATATACGTCCTCCAGCGCTGCACACGCCTGTTCCCACGAATGGTGCCGCTCGACGAACGCGCGGCCGGCATATGCAAGCCGCCGGCGCAAGGCGGCATCGCCGAACAGGCGCACGATCTGCGCGGCGAATGCGTCGTCGTCATCCGCAGTAAGAAGCGCGTCTGCGCAAGATGGATCGAGC
>CAXNFZ010000183.1:0-6196 GCA_964201495.1 Chloroflexota bacterium
CGTTGGAAAAATGGATAGCCTGAGTAGTTGCCTTTATTCAACTACATTCAACTTCATTCAACTTCATTCAACTGGAGTCAGTTCCTCTTTTGAGAAACAGCGTGATTTGCGGTAAGAAATTGACTCGTTTGCGAGGTTACGAATCATCATGGAATACCGACCTCTCGGCCGCACCGGCGTGCAGGTGTCCTGCGTGGTCCTCGGCACGGACAACTTCGCCAACCCGACCCTCGAAGCCGAATGTGTGCAGATCATCGACGTCGCGCTCGATGCCGGCGTGAACCTGATCGACACATCGAACAGCTACGCCAAAGGCGAAGCGGAAAACATCATCGGCCGTGCGCTGAAGAGCAGCGGGCGGCGTGACCAGGTGCTGCTGGCGACGAAGGTGCACTACGCGACCGGGCCCGGTGTGAACGAGCGCGGCAACTCGCGCCTGCACATCATGCGCGCGTGCGAGGCGTCGCTGCAGCGCCTGCAGACCGACTGCATCGATTTGTATCAGACGCATCGTCCGGAGATGCACGTGCCGCTCGACGAGACGCTGCGCGCGTTCGACGATCTGGTGACGCAGGGCAAAGTGCGCTATATCGGCAGCACCACTGCGCCGGCGTGGCACGTCGTCGAGTCTGTGATGCTGAGCGAGATCAAAGGCTACGTGAAGCTGGTGTCGGAGCAGACGCCGTACAACCTGCTCGACCGGCGTGTGGAGAACGAATTGATCCCGGCGTGCCAGCGACATGAGCTGGCGGTGTTCACGTGGTCGCCGCTGTCGATGGGAATGCTGGCTGGGCGATACGCCGCGGCTGACGCGTCGCCGGCGGATTCGCGCGCGGTGTTGCGCGGCGGCATCTACGCCGAGCGGGTTACGCAGCGCGGGGTCGAGGCGGGCAATCGCTTCGCGGCGCTGGCGCGCGAATATGGCCTTGACCCGGCGCAGGCGGCGGTGGCGTGGGTGAAGGATCAGCCAGGCGTAACGGCGCCGATCCTCGGGCCGCGCACGCTGGCGCAGCTGCAGAGCATGCTGCCGGCCGCGGAGATGACGCTGCCTGAGTCACTGCGGGCGGTGTGCGATGCGATCACGCCGCCCGGCGGCGTCACGGCCAGCTTCTTCAACAGCGCGCCGTGGATGAAGTGGAAAGTGGTGTGATGCTAGTGGATAGTGGATAGTAGGTAGTGGATAGTGGATAGTGGATAGTAGGTAGTGATAGTGGATAGTGCGGCCGGAGCCTGCCGGGATTCGTGCCTGCTTACCTGTCCGCTATCCACTATCTACCATCACTATCCACTATCTACTATCACTATCCACTATCTACTATCACTATCTACCATCACTATCCACTATCACTATCCACTATCACTTACTGCGCCGTCAGCCGCTCCTGAATCTGCGCCAGCTTCGCGCGTGCGTCGGCCTGGCGCGCGCGTTCCTTTTCGATGACGGCGGCTGGCGCGCGATTCACGAAGTCGCTGGCGAGCAGCGCCTCGCTCTTCGCGATCTGAGCAGTGAGCGCGGCCTGTTCGTCGGTCAGGCGCTGCCGCTCGGCGGCGAGGTCGACCAGGCCGGCCATCGGCAGATACACCGTGGCTTCACCGAGTGCGTGTGTGACGGCCTGCGCCGGCGCGGCAAGGGATTCGGCGATGGTGAGATCGGAGACGCGCGCGAGCAGTTCGATTGCAGCGCGGTTGTCGTGCAGCATGCGTGCGAGCGAGCCGCCCTGCACCAGCGCCGGGATGCGCTTGTTCGGCTCGACCTTGTATTCCGCGCGCGCGTTGCGGATCGCGCGGATGACGTCCTGCAGGGCGGCCATATCCGTAAGTGATGATCGATCCTCGACCGTCGCCCACTCGTCGCTGGTCGGGAACGGTGCGAGCATCAGCGCGACGTGTTCGAAGCTGCGAATTTCGAATGCGGGATTGCTCACTTCCTTCAGCTTCTGCCATAGCTCTTCGGTGACGTACGGCATGAACGGATGCAGCATGCGCAGCGCGGCGTCAAGCACGCGCACGAGCACGGGCGTGTTCAGCTGCAGCTTGGAGAGCTCGACGTACCAGTCGCAGAAGTCGTTCCAGATGAAGTCGTAGATGATCTTGCCGGCCTCGCCGTACTGGTAATCGTCCATCAGGCGGCGCACGTCGGCGACGACCTGCGCGGTGCGCGCGAGGATCCATGCGTCGGGCAGCGTGGCCTGAGCGGGCGCCGGCGTCGCATCGCCGATGCGGCCGAGCACGAAGCGCGTGACGTTCCAGAGTTTGTTGGCGAAGTTGCGCGCGCCTTCGATGCGCTCGCTTTGCCACTTGCCGTCCGTGCCCTTGCGCGCGTCGATCTTGATGTCGTTGCCGGGTGTGCCGGCGGTCACCAGGAAGAAACGCACGGCGTCGGTGCCGTAGGTGTCGATGAGTTCGAGCGGGTCGATGATTTTGTCCGGCCGGCTCTTGCTCATCTTCTTGCCGTCGGCGGTGCGGATCAGGCCGTGCAGGTAGACCGTGTCGAACGGTTCGCGGCCGGTGAGTTCGATGCCGAGCATGACCATGCGCGCGACCCAGAAGAACAGGATGTCGTAGCCGGTTTCGAGATGCGTGGTCGGATAAAACGCGCGCATGTCAGCGCTGTCGTTCGGCCAGCCGAGCGTGCTGAACGGCCACAAGCCGGAAGAGAACCACGTGTCGAGCACGTCGTGATCCTGTTCGAGCACTACGTCGCTGCCCCAGTCGGCGATGGCGCGTTCGTAGGCGGCAGCTTCGCTGAGTGTGCAATATTGCTTCGGCGCCTGCGGATTCGTCGGCGTGTGTGAGTCGGCGTTGAGCACGTACCACACCGGGATCTGATGACCCCACCAGAGCTGGCGCGAGATATTCCAGTCGCGAATGTTGTCGAGCCAGCCGAACCAGACCTTCTCGAAGCGCTCGGGCACGATGCGAATGCGGCCTTCGCGCACCGATGCAGCGGCGGCGGCGCCCATGCCCTTCATGTTGCAGAACCACTGCAGGCTGAGGCGCGGTTCGATGACGGCGCCGCTGCGCTGGCCGCGGCCGAGGCGCACCATGTAGTCGTCGACGCGCACGAGCAGGCCTTCCTTCTCAAGATCGGCGACGATGCGCTTGCGGCATTCGAAACGATCGAGGCCTTCGTATGGGCCGGCTTCGGCGTTCATGCGCGCGTGCGCGTCCATGATCTCGATGAAGGCGAGGTGGTGCCGCTTGCCGACCTCGTAGTCCGTGAAGTCGTGCGCAGGCGTGACCTTCACGGCGCCGGTGCCGAACGCGGTGTCGACGGCGTCGTCGCCGATGATCGGCACCCAGCGGCCGAGCGCCGGCAGAATTGCGCGACAGGCGATCAGGCTCTCGTAGCGCTCGTCGTCCGGGTTGACCATGACGGCGCTGTCGCCGAGGATCGTCTCCGGGCGCGTGGTGGCGACGATGATCCACTGTGTGGCCCCGTCTGCCCATTGCCCGCTGCCCCATTCGTGGCGCGGCCCTTCCCAGCGATTCGTCTGCAATGGGTAACGCACGTAATAGAGCTTGCCCGGCTCGCCGTCTTCTTCAGTTTCGACCTCGAGGTCACTCACGCCGGTGAGCTGCACCGGGTCCCAGTTGATCATGCGCGTGTCGCGGTAGATCAGGCCTTTGTCGTAGAGCTGTTTGAAGGCGGTGCGGACGGCGAAGCTGAGCTTCTCGTCCATGGTGAACGCTTCGCGGCTCCAGTCGACCGAGATGCCGAGCGCCTTCTGCTGCTTCGTGATGACGCCGTGCGAATATTCCTTCCATGCCCAGACCTCTTCGAGGAAATCGCTGCGGCTCATCTCGCGGCGGTTGCGGCCTTCCTTGGCGAGCTTCTTTTCTACGACGCTTTGTGTGGCGATGCCGGCGTGATCGGAGCCGGGGACCCACAGCGTGCGCGCACCCTTCATGCGGTGGTAACGCGTCATGAGGTCTTCGACGGCGCTGGTGAGCGCGTGGCCCATATGCAGCGTGCCTGTGACGTTCGGCGGCGGGATCGTGAGGACGAACGGCCGCTCGCTCGGATTCAGATACGTCTGGCTTTCGGGCTTGAAGTAACCATTCGAGTCCCACCATTCATAGAGGCGGTCTTCGACGGATTTGGGGGTGTAGGACTTGGGGAGATCCATTTCTGATTGAAAATTTCACATTTCACATTGAGCATTGAGCACTGTGAAGTATTGAGCTAGCGTGGTTTCGTATTACGGCTGAGGGTATTGATCGACGCGATCGTCATTTTGAGTATCTGCTGCACTTCGCCTCGCAGGTCGTTGATTCGCTCAAGTGGAAGCGTGTTCGTATCTATGATCAGCTCAAGCCAAAACATGGTCTCATCTGCTTCTTCTTGAACGATGCGCAATTTATTGATCATGTCATGTTTTGATTTCGCTGTGCATGCTGCGCGATAGTTCGCGGCTGTCGACGTAGCAGATCGGAGCAACTGTCGTCCAATAACGTCTGCCGATCTCGTGTTCGGCAACGCCTCTGTGAGTCGGATCACACGCACGGCCATTGCTTTGGTTCGGTTTTGAAATTCCAGTGCATTCATTGGTCCCCCTCCAAGAAGCATTGATTTCTGCCAGACTTAAACCTGCTACGAAAAACAGAAAACGCCCACTCTGTTCGGACGAGAGGGCGTTCCCGTGGTACCACCGATGTTGACGTGTTCGATCAACACGTCTCTTGGATCGCGGTAACGGGCGAATCCCGAATGCAGCTAGGATGGACACGTTCACTGCACCAGCTCACGGGCGACATTCAGCAACGACCGGTCCCGTGCACACTCTCAATCGTTGATGCGCACTCCCTGTCGGCGGTATGGTTGCTTACTCCTCCCGATCGAGGCTCTTGACGAGCGATATTATACGAGCCGTCACGCATTGCCATTTCACATTGCACACGAGACAACGCAGGCTGCACGACATACGTCGATATTCAGTTGACGGTGTGAAATGTGAAATGTGAAATGTGAAATGTGGTAACTACTCAGGCCTAAATCAGTATTTCCCGCGAAACGCGCTATTCCTTCCCCCGAAGGGGGAAGGAATAGCGCGTTTCGCGTTGGAAAAATGGATGGCCTGAGTAGTTACGAAGTGTGAAATATTAGAAGAAGTTCGAATGAATATCTCAATCAACGACATCCAGGTAACAGACAAAAACGGCAAGGTGCGCACGATGCCGGAATTTTCCGGCAGCGTGCTGCTCATCGTGAACGTAGCGTCACAGTGCGGGCTGACGCCGCAGTACAGCGGCCTTGAAGCGCTGAACCGCAAGTATGCGGCGCAGGGCTTGAAGGTGCTTGGTTTTCCGTGCAACGACTTCGGTGCGCAGGAGCCCGGCACGCTCGACGAGATCCAGCAGTTCTGTGAGACGCGCTTCAGCGTGACTTTCGAGCTCTTCGATAAGGTGCACGCGAAGGGTGAGAAGTCACCGCTTTACGAGCGCCTGACGCAGTATGCGCCGGCCGGTGACGTGACGTGGAACTTCGAGAAGTTTCTCGTCGATCGCAACGGCACGGTCATCGGCCGCTTTTCGCCGCGTGTTGAGCCGCAGGCGACGGAGCTTGTAGAGGCAATCGAAGCGGCGCTTTAGCGCTTCTTCACAACGCACGATCTTCCACCGCGCGCGCCGATGCGATCGGCGCCGCGGCGGACTTCGCGAAAGGCAATGGACGCTGTCCAAAGTGCGTCCATATCTGCGATGCTGAGCACGGTCTGCGTCGTTTCGAATACGATGCGCTCTTCGAATCGCACGTGCTTCTCAAGCAGACCTCCGAGTGCATGCAGGCGATGTACGTTTGTCGGATCTGCGTAAATGCCGGCCACCTCGCGTATGAACACGGCGTGCTCAGCGGTCATCGCGTCGGCGAATGCGTCGAGCCGCTCGTCGTTTCCACGCAGACGCGGCAGCAGCACAGTCTCCTCCTCTTCGATGTGCACGCGTCCGTCTGTTTCCCAATAGGTAAAAAAATCGCGCAGCGTAGCCTCGGCGCTGTGCGCGCGGTGATCACCTTCCTCCAGCCAGCGGATCTGACGGCACTGCAGGAGAAGCAGCTGATGGTCGCGTGAAAGATCCTGAAGTGCGAGATGGCGTTTCATGGCATTACAGAGATGACGGCGCAGTGACAGCGTAATTATCAACGCATCAACGCATCAACGGGGAGTGCGCAAAGCCCAATTGGTATCCGCGAAACACG
>CAXNFZ010000184.1:0-6173 GCA_964201495.1 Chloroflexota bacterium
GCGGGCGGCGGGGCGAAGCCGTGATTCGCGGGATCATGTAGTCGAGTTTATACACTCCCCGTCTGACAGTCGGGTGCATCCGCAGTTTGGGGCGAATTTTGACAGCGAATACATCACTGTGATGTTTGCAGATGAGCCACGCATGTCACTTCCCCATAGTGATTCCCCATAGTGAATCGAATTGCGATATTTCCACTCGGATTTAGTCACTCTCTCCACCCGCGTAACGCAAAAATCCGTGTATGATTCAAGAGTGTTATGTAAACACCCTGGAGCAGAATCTACTTCACCAGGAACAGCGGCGCCACTGCACAACAGCAGCGCTGCGCAGGAGTGTCCGAGATGGGTTCTGTGCGGTTTTCATCTGATGAGCGAGCCCGCCAGGTCTTGGAAGTACAAGCCGCATGGCTGCGCGCCCGTGCGTCGCACGATTACCGCGCGCTCGACGGCATTGCCGCCGATGAATTCACAGCCGTGCAGTCGGACGGCCGGGTCAGCCCGCGCGAGCGTGCGTTGACCGAATACCTGACGACCATCGATGCTGATCTGCACGTCGATGATCTTGATGTGCGTCTGTATGGCAATGTTGCCGTCGTCCTCGGTCGCGCCAGTCACCCTGCGCTCACCCGTCCCCAGCGCATCGTCGACGTCCTCGTGCGTCGCAACCAGCGCTGGCAGCTCGTCACTGAAGTGACGACCTAAATACTTCGGGTATACTTTCGCTTGCTGCATTGCACGGGGAATGGCGCAGTTTGGTAGCGCGCACGGTTTGGGACCGTGAGGTCCCGGGTTCAAGTCCCGGTTCCCCGACTCTGTCTATTGCAGCCCCTCGAAAACATCTTCCCATGCATGCGCACGCCGTTGCCTGAGTTGCCTGAATGGCGACGCGCATCGCGACGCTCGGGAAGCTTCAGCTCGTAGAAATGCAACGGACATCCGGCGTCAGCCTAAGTGGTAGTTCCGCACTACCCTCCGACGCGCCGGCTAGATTCGCCGGCGTGCCGTCTTCCGACCGCCGGCCACAACACAAAAGCAAAACGTGAGCGAAAGACGCAGATTCCGCCCCCGCAACCCCAATCGCACTCGCCGCATCCAAGGGCTGCCCGCCGACACCCCAGAATTTACTGCCCCCCAGACCGATGGGCAGTTCGACTCCACAGACCAGGCATCGTCTCCAGATGCTGGCTCAGTTGTGGCAGTACTCGACGATGGATCTCTCGATCAGAGCCGCGACGGCCAAAACCAGCGCCCGCCGCGCCGCAATCTGTTCGAAATGACGACCCTCGACAAGGAAACCCTCGAACAGCTGCGCGTTCGGGCCGAAGATTTCGGCATAGAGAGCTATGGCCGTCTCAAGAAAGACGACCTGATCATCAAGCTCCTGTGTGTTCAGGCAGAACGCAATGGCTTCGAGATGCGCGGCGGCGTCATCGACATCGTCGACGACAACATTGGCTTCCTGCGCGCCGAGCACTATCTGCCCGGCCCAGCAGATATTTATGTCTCCCCCTCGCAGATCAAGCGCTTCGGCCTGCGCACCGGTGACATGGTCATCGGTCAGGTTCGGCCGCCCAAAGACAGCGAAAAGTATCACAGCCTGCTGCGCGTCGAAGCCGTCAACGGCCAGGACCCCGAGCAGGCCAAGGCAAGGCCGCATTTCGAAAAGCTGACGCCGATCTTTCCGCTCGAAGCGTATCGTATCGACGCCAGCGGCAAACTCAGCATGCGCCTGCTCAGCCTGGTTTCGCCCATCGGCAAGGGTCAGCGCGGCCTGATCGTCGCACCGCCCAAAGTCGGCAAAACCACGCTGATGAAGGACATCGCCAACGCCATCAGTCAGGAATATCCGGACGTGCACATGATGGTCGCGCTGATCGCCGAGCGCCCTGAAGAAGCCACCGACTTCGACCGCTCGGTCGACGCCGAGGTGATCTCTTCAACCTTCGACGAACCGGTGCAGAGCCACGTGCGCGTGGCGGAAATGGTGATCAACCGCGCCAAGCGCCTCGTCGAATGCGGCAAGGACGTGGTCGTGCTCCTCGACTCGCTCACCCGCCTGGCACGCGCGTACAACCTCACGGTTCCGTCTTCGGGACGCACACTCTCCGGCGGCGTCGACCCGGCCGCGCTCTATCCGCCCAAGGAGTTCTTTGGCGCAGCGCGCAATATCGAGGAAGGCGGCAGCCTCACGATCATCGCCACCGTGCTCGTCGACACCGGCAGCAAGATGGACGACTTCATCTTCGAGGAATTCAAGGGCACTGGCAACATGGAGATTCACCTCTCCCGCCGCCTCGCTGATCGTCGCATCTTCCCCGCCTTCGACGTCATCGCCTCGAGCACTCGCCGCGACGATCTGCTGCTCGGCGAGAAAACTGCGCAGCGCGCCTACCTCATGCGCCGCATGCTCAATCAGCTCACCCAGCCGCAGCCCCATGGCGCCGGCTACGACATCGCGCAGGCAATGGAACTCTTCCTCGGCCGATTCTCGAAGTTCAAGTCGAACGACGAATTCCTTGCGTCTCTGACGAAGGATGCGCTCTGATCTGAGTGGATAGGTAACTACTCAGGCCTAAATCAGTATTTCCCGCGAAACGCGCTATTCCTTCCCCCTTCGGGGGAAGGAATAGCGCGTTTCGCGTTGGAAAAATGGATGGCCTGAGTAGTTACGTGGATAGTGATAGTGGATAGTAATAGTGCACTATCGACTATCACTATCCACTATTCCTGCTCCTCACCGCGGCGACCACGCAGCCAGGCTGCCTTCTCCCAGCACACGCGGCCAGATCGAACCACTCGCCTCGGTTTCAACGATGTAATCGGCGCTGCCGCCCTCACCCACACCGACCGTGAACGGCACTACCAGACGACGGCTGTTGGGTGACCAGATCGTGAGCGAATGCGCATAGCGATCGAAGTCGGCGAGCAGCGCAAGAAAGCGAAACGACGGCTCCACATAGATCAATCGCCGCACGCTCGATACTCCCTGCGCCACGTCGATGGTCTGCACCACCATCGGGTTCGTCGACGACTCGGACACCGCCGACGGCGTCTCGTCGCCGTCGACGAGCGCGCTCATATCCAGCGGCGAAAACGCTGCGATATGCGTCCCATCCGGCGACCAGAAAAACCCGACGACGGGCGTCGCAGACAAAAGTCTCGCATCGCCGCCTGCAGCAGCCACAATCCGCAGCGGTCCCGCTGCGCGCCCATCCTCCTGCGTAACGAAGGCCACAGCATCGCTCTTCGGCGACCAAACAAAACGCACGTCGCCGCGCACCGTCGCCAGGTCGCGCTGCACCACGCCCGCAGCGTCCGCCAGCGACAAAGTCGTCTCACCATCGCGAACGCGCGCGACGACCATCGCGCTGCCATCCGGCGCATACTGCGGCATCGCAGTTGAGTCCGTCTCCGGCAGCATCACTTCCGATTCGCCCGTCGCTGCGTTCCGCACACTGAGCCCGGCATCCGTTCGCAGCAGCAGCGACGCCCCATCCGGCTTCCAGTCCCAGCGCAGCTCCGACCCCTTCACGATCGACCGACGTTCCCCGCCGTTCGTGCCGACCACCGTGACCGTGTCCTGCTCCTCACCACGCGTCAGCAGCGCCAGTTCATTCCCCCGCGGCGACCAGTCGGCATATTCCACCCGGTCCTCGCTGTACCACACTTCCTTCAGCGGTCCCGGTCCATCCGGCACGACTGTGTACAGCGCCGAACTCACGTGACGACCTCCAAATTCGATGGTCACCCGCCGTGGTTCAAATCCGAAACGCTCCGTTTCGAGCATATCGCGGCGCGCTATGCCTGCCTGCGTCTGCTCCGCCATCACACTGCCCGGCTGCGCTTCAACGAACACCCCCAGCGCTCCGTCGAAGCGCACCTGCGAAGTGAACGGTTGCGCAGCACGCAATTCGAGCAGCGCCAGATTGGCCGCATCAGGCGACCACAAGGGCAGCACGTAGCGCGTGCTCACCGAACCGCTGCGGTCCTGCAGCACCGCAGCGCCGGCATCATCCGTCAACGCCACGGTTTTCTCACCAGTCTGGTCGGTTAGCACCACATTGCCATCATTCTGAACGATGGCGATGCGCCCGCTGCGCACTTCAAAAAACGTGCTCAATCGGCTCTGCGACAGGCGAAATCGCTGCGGCAAAGTCACGCGCCCATCACTGTCATTTGAGTTGCACGCGCTGAGAAGGAGCGACGACGCAAAAATGATCCCTGCAGCACGAATAAATCTGACTTTTCGTGGGTTCACTGTTCGTTGATTCATAGTCGGAGCAGTCGAAGCAGTCGGAGCATGGTTCAAAGCAATTACTCAAGCCGCCCAATTTCCCATCGCAAAACACGCTGTTCTGTTCCCGAAAAAGGAAAGAGCAGCGTGTTTTGCAGGAAAGATTGATTCGAGCCTGAGTCGTTACAGTTCAAGAATTCGGGCGCCTGCACAGCTCTGAGCCACGGCATCGAGCCGTTGTAGATTCAGGAATGTCACCAGTATGTCACTAGTAAGACCCTGCTGAGTTGCAGAAGTTTACCTGCGCGCGAAAAATGCCTGAGCACCATCCGCTACTCGACGCACCTCGACCAGGTCGCCCTGTGCATCGAATTCAGCCACTGCGACGACGCCTGGGCCATTCGCTTCCTGTGCACCGGCGAAGACCAGCTGTCGTCCATCCGGTGACCACGGCGTCACTGCGCGCGAGTACTGATCGAAATACTGCACGTACTGCACCACAGACACCGTCGGATGCAGGTCCGCAACACGTTGACTACGGTTGCCGGCGGTGTCGACCACTTCCACGCGCATCAACAACTGCGACTGCTGGTCAGTCGGAGCGGCCAGCTTGGTCGTCGAATCGCCCGCAACGGCCGACACCAGCGCCAGCTGATCCCCGGTCGGAGACCAGAAGAACATCAGCGCATCACGATAGACTGTGCGGCTCGAGCCATCGCGCACATCGAATATGCGCACAGGCGCGGTCTGCGACGCCGGCGTCACCACATCGATCAGCGCAACATGCACACCATCCGGCGACCATGCGAAAAAAGCACCAAGATCAAGACGCGTCAGTGCGCAGCGCGGAGCGCCATTCGCATCGCCGACGACCAGCAGATCCGACGGTCCGGTGTTCACCGCATACAACGTGTGCTTCCCATCGGGCGAATACTGTGGAGCCTGAAATTGTCCGGGCAACACGGCCAGCGGCTGCGAGCGTGGTTCATTCGCGGACATCGCGGAAATCGCGGAAATATTAACCAGCGATACAACAGCATCAGCATCAGCATCGCGCGCGCGGCCCCCCACATGCGTGAGCATGGCGGTCGAATCCGGGCTCCAGTTCCAATATGCGGGCGCACCAGCCTGCACACTGAACGCGTCGCCACCGGCCGACGGCACGACGCGAATCACACCCTGCGCGCCGCCGATGGCAAGATAAGCCAGAAAACGGCCGTCCGGCGACCAGTCGACGTAGGGCACATTCAACCCACGCACGACGTCGACGTCACGGGCGCGACTGACCGCACGCTTCTCGTCATCCAACTCCACGACCTGCACAGTCTGCTGCACGCCTTCTGCATCAACATCGACCCGCACAAACGCGACCGCGCCGCCATCGGGCGACGGCGCTGGAAACTGATAAGTGCGCATCCGCCCAGCAGCCCGGTCGACAAACGCATCATTCGTCAGCGCCTGCAGGTTGGCGCCATCTGAATCGACCACTGCGAGGTCGCCTTCATTGTCAAGCAGCACGATGCGGCCGGCATCATCCGAACGCCGCACAGGATCGACACGAAATTCATCGTCGAGCCCCGCGCACGCCGGCAAATCCATTGCACGGGCTTGTGGCGTGGTGGGTGCCGTCGCGAGAGCGCGGCGCGCGGCCCCGCTGGCATCCATGGTGGCCGACGCCGGCAGGCGCGTGCGCGTCGGCTCCAGTTTCGGTGCACCACCTGTCGGCGCGGAAGAACATGCCGTCAGCAGAATTGCAGCGGCAGCAAAAGGAAGAACGGTTCGACAGCGTGAAATCATTGCAGATGCGGGATTAGCGGCGAGAACATCTCGCCCACGATTGGAACAATTTGGTCGGCACACACATAACCAACGCACTTTCTACTTGCCTTGTCAGCGTCCTGACTCGCATCATTTCTCCCTGCACCCTGCGACGCAAGAA
>CAXNFZ010000185.1:0-6140 GCA_964201495.1 Chloroflexota bacterium
GGTGAAATTCGGCGTCTACGGCTTCCTGCGCATGACCACGCTGCTCTTCCCTGCGCAAGCCGACGTGCTGCGTGATCTACTGCTGGCGATGGGTATTGCAGGCGTGATCTACGGCGGCCTCGGCGCGCTGGGCACGCACAACGTCAAACGCATGCTGGCCTACTCGACGCTGGCGCAGGTCGGGCTGATCCTGGTCGGCATTGGCTGGGGCACGCCGCAGTCGATCGCCGCGGCGCTGATCTTCACCGTCAATCATGCGCTGATCAAAAGCGCGATGCTGATGCTGGCCGGCTATCTCGCCAGCCGCGCGCACATCAAGAGCGCGTCGTTCGAAATCGTCGAGGGCCTCGGCAAGTACGCGCCGTTCGCTGGTGTGCTCTTCTTCCTCGGCGCGATGTCGCTGGCCGGTCTGCCGCCGACGAACGGGTTCGTCTCGAAGCTGACGCTGTTCTCCGCCGGAGCTGCGCTGAACACATCCGAGGGATGGGCGGTGCTGGCGGCCGTCGGCGTGCCGAGCCTGCTCACCCTGATCTACGTCATGCGCGCGTTCATGCGCGTGTGGTGGCAGCCACGTCATCAGCAGGAGAAGGTGAAGCCCTACGGCGACAGCCTGCTCGCGCCCACCTGCCTGATCGTGCTCTGCATCATCTTCGGCGCAGCGGCCGAACCGCTGCTGCAAATTTCCCAGAAGACCGCAGCATGGGTCACGCAGCCAGCGTCGTACGTGGCTGCGGTGAACCTGACACGTGCTGACGGGAAGTGACACACGTACCCGGCTTCTAAGAAGCCGGGTTCACATAAAAATGGCTTACATGCTCACCACCCTGGTCTGCGCAGCGATGTATCTCATGCTGACGCAGAGCCTTGCCTGGAACAATCTTGTCACCGCCGTTGCGATCGGCGCGCTCGCAGCCGTGCTCACCGGCCCGCGCGGGGCCGGGCTGCCGCTGCGACGGCTTCCATCTGCGCTCGTCGCGCTCGCCGTGTACGTGCCACGCCTGATCGTCGACATCATCAAGTGCGGCATCACCGTGGCAGGCTTCATCCTCGATCCGAAGCTGCCGATCCGCCCCGGCATCGTCGCCGTCAAGAGCGGCGGCAACGACGTGGTCACCGCACTCAGCGCGCACGCCATCACCATCACGCCCGGCGAGCAGGTGCTGGAGATCGGCGACGACGGCACGATGTACACGCACTGCCTGGACGCAGTTTCAAGCGGTGCAGGCGCCGACGCAGCACAAACGGCGCGCCGGGAACTGCTGGAGAAAATCTTCGCATGATCGACACGATTCTTTACTGGACCCTGATCGCATCGCTGGCCGTACATCTGTCTCTCGTCGCCTTCTGCATCGTGCGCGTATGGCGGGGCGAAAACGTCATCGACCGACTCATCGGCACCGACGTCATCGGCACACTCAGCCTGGCCGTGCTGCTGCTGATCGGCGTGCAGCAGCGCGACACGCTCTACCTCGACGCCGCCGTCGGCCTCGCCGCGCTCAGCTACATCAGCAGCATCGCACTGGCCAAGTACATCGCAGACCGACGCAGTTAATCTCCACAACTCAAGCCTGTCTTTTTCTCATCACGAAATATCGACTTAAGCCTGAGTCGTTACAAAAACAGAGATCCCATGCTGAACGATATTCTCAAAATTTTCGCCATCGTCGCCGTCGTCGTCGGCACCGCCTTCTCGGTGCTGGGCATGATCGGGTTTCAGCGCATGCCCGACGTCTACACGCGCATGCACGCAACCGGCAAAGTGAGCACGTTCGGCGTCATGCTGCTGCTGCTCGCCGCCGTGGCCGTCACGCCGATCGGCTGGGCCAAAGCGCTGCTGCTCATCGCGCTGATCTGGATCGCCGGCCCGGTCGTCTCGCACGCCATCGGCTCGGCTGCGCTGCGCATCGGCATCCCGATGAAGAACGCCGTGCGCGACGATCTCAAGGACAAGCGCAGCGACATGGTCGGGTGACGCGCATGGCTAAGTTCCTGTCCATAAGTTTTGTCCGGCAGATTCGCCTCCCCCGCCAAGCGGGGGAGGCGAATCTGCCGCCAGAACTTTTGACGACTCACTTAGCGCCGATATTCCATGAGAACCTGCTGCCAAACTTCATACAGATTCAGCGAGCGCGTCCAAGCATTTAGATAATTCGTATCGAGATCATGTTCGATGGCTCGAAGGATGCCATGAATATCGCGCACATGCTTCTGCGACACTCCCCTGCTTGCGGCAAAAAACAAGAGTTTGTACAAAATCACATCCTCCGGAGCAAGCACCCACGCATAAATATCCGGACGTGTATATAACTTCAAGCGACGGCGGCGCTGCATGGCCGACGCATCCAAGCCATCGTGTTTCACGACATATACGTCGGCCCGAGCACCAATCCGTCCGTCGAGGATGTTGATCGGCATGCGCATCGGCAACAAGTCCTGAACGATGCTCTCCAGTGGATCTACGTACGATTCCCAACGCTCTACTTCGGCCACCAGAAGTTTAAGCTGTGCAAGATCCAAGTCGACCATGACATCGACATCCTGCGTCAAGCGCGGCGCAACGCTGTAGCACATCGCTGCCACGGATCCGCCGATCGCATACGTGATTTGCAGGTAACTACTCAGGCCACCCATTTTTCCATCGCGAAACGCGCTATTCCTTCCCCCTTCGGGGGGAAGGAATAGCGCGTTTCGCGGGAAATACTGATTTAGGCCTGAGTAGTTACATTTGCAGACTTTCCAGAGCAGCGAACAGACGTGCATTGAACTCACGTGAGTCACGGAGTTCAGATTCGATTCCCATTAATCGGCAGCATCATTCAGCAGCATCGCCAAAGCCGCAGCGCGTTGCGCTTCATCTTCCGTGCGGCCGGCGGCTTTCGCACGCTCGACGAGCATCTCTCGCGCCCAAACCCACAGCTCGTTCGCGCGCGTCGCAGCCATCCCTTCAGGCATCGCATCACGCATGCGTCGTTGTACATGCACAGGCGGCTCATCGAATCTTGCTGCGCGCATCGCATCACGCGCACGTGCGACGATCAGGTCCGTCTCCACAGGCATACTAGTTTTTTCGGCTGCGCGCTTCGCCGCACGCCGGCGCAGAAATTCGCCGATGACCGGATCATGTTGGCTGAGCTGCATGGAACGGAGTATAGAACGCAGGGCAACAGTTCAGAGGAGTGCGTCACTTCCCGGTCAATCGATACACCCCACCTGCCCGGTCCAGCACGTACAGCTCGCCGGCAGCGTCCTCACCGAACGACGTAATCTGCATCTTCGTCGCGAGCCACAGTTCGTGCTTCACGGCCTTGCCTTCGCGCCGCAGCGTCCAGATGCGTCCCGAACAAAAATCACCGAACACGTACGCACCGACCAGATCAGACATCTGCTTCCCGCGATACACGAAGCCGCCCGTGACCGAGCAGCCGTCGGCGCCGTACGCATATTCGTGAATCGGCTCGATGAACTGCGGCGCACGCGCGCCGCCTTCGAAATCATGCAGCCCCTCGCGCAGCTTCCAGCCGTAGTTCAGCCCGCCGCGCCCGGCCGGCTGCACGTTCACTTCCTCGTAGTCGCCCTGCCCGACATCGGCAGTCCACATCTCACTGGTCTTTCGATCGAATGAAAAGCGCCACGGGTTGCGCAAGCCCACTGCCCAGATCTCGCGCAGCGCACCTGCGCCGAAATTTGGATTTCCCTTCGGGATCGAATACGGCTTCGCAGCTGTCGACTGCGACACATCGATGCGCAGCATTTTCCCGAGCAGTGTGCGCACGTTCTGCGCACGATTCTCCGGGTCGCCGCCCGAACCGCCATCGCCCATGCCGATATACAGCATGCCATCCGGCCCGAAACGCAGCTGCCCGCCGTTGTGATTCACGTACGGCTGATCGACCCACAGCACGCGCCATTCGCTGCGCGGATCCGCCGTCGAGTCATCGTTCGCCTGGAAGCCCGCCACGACGGTGTCGCCTTTTTTGTCGGTGTAGTTCACAAAGAAATGCCGCGAACGCGCGAAGTCCGGCGCGAATGCGATGCCGAGCAGCCCCTGCTCGTTTCCGCGGCTGCCGACGCGATCCGTGATATCGAGGAATAGCTTCTCCTGCAGCACACCGCCGCGCAGCACGCGCACGCGCCCGGCCTGCTCCAGCACATACAGCACGTTCGGCGACCCGCCCGGCGCGTACGTCAGATCAACCGGGCTTTCGAGCGCAGTAGTGAGCGGAACGACAGCCGACTGCAAATCGCGCGCTCCGCTCGGGACAGGTGCGCCGACCAGCAACACTGCGACGATCAAAAGCAATTTCCACATGGCGTTGATTTTCCAACAGTCACCTGTGAGCAAGATAAAGAGGGAATGACTAAACCCAGATATCCCCACACACCAAGCCGTAAAGAATCTTTTCCCTTCGCGTTCTTCGTAGCTTCGCGTGAGGAAAATCTGCTGTCGAAATTCGCCCCTGACTGCGGGTCCCCCCGCAGATCGGCGGGTATATTCGCAGTTTGGGGCGGAGATCGCGGAGAGTGCGGAGGACGCGGAATTTCGCGCGGAGACGCGGAGATGCGGAGACGCGATTTTTTTGGGGAATCGGCGGTGATTCGATTGGAACTCCTTCTACGCCTTTCGCTCACGTGCGCAATGCGTCGATGCAGACCTCGGTTGCTTGTCAGCGCAGACGCATGCGGTGCTCGACCGCCCCTCTCCGCTAGGATTTCGCGCGCCACATCGAGCGTGGCACGGGCCAAACGCAAGCGAAATCGTAGGGGGAGAGGGGTCAGGGGTGAGGTTTTCGCGCACCAATTTTTCGCCCCAAACTGCGGGTACCCCATAAATCAGCCGTCATGCTATAACCATGTTTCAATGAATCCAACGAGCACCGTAGCCTATCAGGGTGAGCCCGGCGCCTGGAGCGAGCAGGCCGCCTTCGATTTCTTCGGCCCGCAGGCACAGCCGCAGCCATTCACCACATTCGACGAAGTGTTCGACGCGGTCTCGCAGGGACGCTGCGACTTCGGCTGTGTGCCCGTCGAGAATTCGCTCGCCGGCAGCATCCATCGCAACTACGACCTGCTGATGCGCCATTCACTGCGCGTCATTGGTGAGACGATCGTGCGCGTGCGCTGGTGCCTGATCACGCATCCGGGCGTCGAACTCAGCCAGATTCGCCGCGTCACTTCGCACTGGCAGGCGCTCGCGCAGACCGAACGCACACTCACACGCATGCTGCCCGGCGTCGAACGCAAAGAGGTCTACGACACCGCCGGCAGCGTCAAACTGCTGAAAGAATCGGGCGCACGCGACACAGCCGCCATCGCCTCGCGGCGCGCGGCGCAGATCTACGACATGCCCATCCTCGACGAAGGCCTCGAGGACGACCCGACCAACTACACGCGCTTCGTCATCCTCGCCCGCGACGATTCGCCCGCGCTCCCTCCATCGCCGAGCGATGTGTTCAAGACGTCGATCGTCTTCGTCGTCGGCAACGTCCCCGGCTCGCTCTTCAAGTCGCTCGCTGCATTCGCCCTGCGTGACATCGATCTGTTGAAAATCGAGTCGCGGCCGCTGCAGGGATCGCCGTGGGAGTACCTCTTTTATCTGGACTTTCAGGGCAAGCCCGATGACATTCATTGCGCGCGGGCTCTTGACCATTTGCGTGAGTTTGCGACAATCGTGCGAATCCTCGGCGCCTTTCCGAAAGCAGAAATGCCGAGCTGAATCGCAGTCACGCCCGCATCGCGGATAATTCAACGGATTGGGCGGTCGATGGAGGGAAATGCACAACGCGCACGGCGTGTGCCGCTGCAGCAACCCTCGACATGGAGGACGAGCATGAAGATGATTCTGGCAATCGTGCAGGCGGACGACGCCGCGAAGGTCACTGCAGCGCTGATCGAAGGCGGCCATCGTGTGACGCGCGTCGCCACCGAGGGCGGCTGGCTGCGCAAGGAAAACAGCACGCTCCTGCTCGGCGTCGAAGACGACAAAATCGATGACGTCATGAAGATTCTGAAGGGCACCGCACGTCGCCGCACGTCGTACATCTCGGTGCCGCGCGAAGTCCCCGGCGCGCTCAACGCACAGGTGATCGACGTCGAAATCGGCGGTGCCACCGTATTCGTGTTGAACGTCGAGCGCTTCGAGC
>CAXNFZ010000186.1:0-6111 GCA_964201495.1 Chloroflexota bacterium
ATCATTCTGCGCGAACTGACCGGCGGCTGCTATTTTGGCAAGCCGCAGGAAAACCGCGGCCAGGCGCCCAATCGCGAGGCAGTCGACACCACGTTTTATACCGAAGCCGAAGTGCGCCGCCTGATGCACATGGCGTTCGACCTGGCGCGCGGCCGCCGCAAGAAGGTCGTGCAGGCGGACAAAGCCAACGTCATGGCCACCGGCCGCCTGTGGCGCGCCGTTGCCAATGAAGTGGCCCGGGAATATCCGGACGTGCAGTACGAGGATGTGCTGGCCGACGCGTTGTCGATGCATCTGCTGCGCACACCGACCAGCTACGACGTCATCGCCACAGAGAATCTGTTCGGCGACATCCTCAGCGACGAAGCAGCGATGATCGCCGGCTCGATGGGCATGATGCCCAGCGCCTCGCTCGGCGACGACATGAACGCCCACGGCTTCCGCCGCGGCCTCTACGAACCGATCCACGGCAGCGCACCCGACATCGCCGGTGAGGGCATCGCCAACCCGATCGCCATGATCCTCAGCGCTGCCATGATGCTGCGCTGGTCGTTCGGCCTCGCCCGCGAAGCCGACCGCATCGAACGCGCCGTCGAACAGCTGCTCGCCGATGGCATCCGCTCAATGGACCTCAAATCGCTCGGCGGCAAGGTCGTCGGCACCCGCGAAATGGGCGCGGCAGTGATTGAACGACTTTAAGAATCGCATTCGCGCCGCCTTCGGCCCCGCCGGCGCAGCGTGGCTCGACGCGCTGCCGACGCTGCTCGACGAGTGTGCGCAGCGCTGGTCGCTCGTGCTGGGTGAGCCGTTCGACCTCAGCTACAACTACGTCGCTGCAGCAACGCAGCACGGCGCACCGGTGGTGCTGAAGGCCGGCGTGCCGCATCCGGAATTGCACAGCGAAATCACTGCGATGCAGATCTTCGGCGGCCAGGGTGCAGCGCGTGTGCTGGACGCCGATCCGGAGCGCGGGCTGCTGCTGCTGGAGCGCGTTTTCCCCGGCGACGTGCTGGCCACGCTCTGCCCGGAGCACGACGACGTTGCCACGCGAATCGCCGCCGACGTCATGCTGCGCGTGTGGCGCACGCTTCCGCCAGAGCGGGCTGCGCCTTTCCCATCGCTCGAACGCTGGACGCACGGCATCGATGAGCTCGCCGCGTCGGCGCATCCGGCGTTCGAGCCCGACCTGGTGCAGCACGCCGTCGCCCTGCGCCGCCAGCTGCTCGACAGCGCACCCGATGCCGTGCTGCTGCACGGTGACCTGCATCACCTCAACATCCTGCGCGCCGAACGGGACGACTCCGGCTGGCTGCTGATCGACCCGAAGGGCGTCATCGGCGAACGCGCCTACGACTGCGGGCCGTTCCTCATGAACCCGACCGGCTGGATGCGGCGCTCGTCCGACCCTCGCGCGCAGCTGAATCGCCGCATCGCCCTGCTCAGCGACGCGCTCGCGCTCGACCCGGCGCGCGTGCGCGGCTGGGCGCTCGTGCACTGCGTGCTGTCGGCCTGGTGGTCCGCCGCAGAAGAGGGCGGCGGCGGGGGCGCGGAGGATCTGGAGGTTGCCGGCTACCTTCGAAACGAAGGAAACGTACCCGGCTTCTAAGAAGCCGGGTACGTTTCCTTCGTTTCGAAAGTGCACAGCGACCGAATTACAATTCGCGCCGTGAGCATCAAAATCCACCCCATTACCGGCAGCAAGCTGCCTTATCCCGAAAATCTCGGCTTCGGCAAAGTGTTCAGCGAC
Organism: Chloroflexota bacterium; assembly: GCA_964201495.1. Taxonomy (GTDB): domain Bacteria; phylum Chloroflexota; class Anaerolineae; order J036; family Brachytrichaceae; genus CANJQH01. The sequence goes on from CAXNFZ010000186.1 coordinate 1,748, forward strand.
CGCATGTTTACGCAATCGTGGACAGCAGAAGCGGGTTGGCACGATGCTGTAATTGGTCAGTACGGAAACCTGTCGCTGTCGCCATCGACGGCAGTTTTTCATTACGCACAGGAAATTTTCGAAGGCACGAAGGCCTATCGCCGTCCTGACGGCGACATCAACCTGTTCCGCCCCTGGGAAAACGCCGAGCGCTTCAATCGCAGCGCCACGCGCATGGCGATGCAGCAGGTCGATCCAGAATCACACGTCGAGGCCATCGCCCGGCTCGTCGAACTCGATCATGCCTGGGTGCCGAGCGGCGAGGGTCAGTCGCTGTATATCCGCCCGACCATGATCTCCACAGAGCCGGCGCTCGGCGTGCACGCCAGCAGCAGCTATCTGCACTACATCATCGCCGGCCCGGTCGGCGCGTATTTCGCCTCGGGCTTCAAGCCGGTCTCGGTGTTCATTTCGGACGAATACGTGCGCGCCGTGCGCGGCGGCACCGGCGAAGCCAAATGCGGCGGCAACTACGCCGCCAGCCTGATCGTCGGCGAGGAAGTCGCGCGCCTCGGCTACCAGCAGGTGCTCTGGCTCGACGGCATCGAACGCAAGTACGTCGAGGAAGTCGGCGCGATGAACATCGCCTTCGTCTACGGCAAGCACATCATCACGCCGCAGCTGACCGGCACGATCCTGCGCGGCATCACGCGCAAGAGCGTGCTCGAACTCGCGCCGTCGCTCGGCTATACCGTCGCTGAAGAACGCATCTCGATCGACCAGGTGCTCGCTGACCTTGCATCGGGCAAGATCACGGAGGCATTCGGCATGGGCACCGCCGCCGTCATCGCCCCGGTCGGCCGCTTCGGCTATAAGGGTCAGGACTACCTCGTCAACAACGACACAGTCGGCCCGGTGTCTCATCATCTATATCAGGCGCTCACTGATATTCAGTACGGCCGTGCCCCCGACCCGTTCGGCTGGACGATGAAGATCGCAGCGGGCCGATAGTAGATGGCAATCTTCGACAGTGGGCTTGCGCGACTGATGCGAAATCGCCGACACGGAAGCCTGCCCACTGTCGACGTCACTATCTCTATCCACGATTACTATCGCTATTCACCTTCGGCTCTTCCGCGTCGCTCTTCCACTTCTCGTCGCACTGGCGATCGGCTTCCTATTTCTGATGCTGAGCGGTAAGGATGCGTTTGCGGCGTACGAGGTGCTGCTCACCGCACCGGTCACACGTCTGGCGCGCACAGGGCGCTGGATCGAAGCGTCGTCAGTGTTCATCCTCTGCGGGCTGGCAGTTCTCGTGCCGTACAAGATTCGTGCGCTGAATTTTTCGCTGCCGGCGCAGGTGATGGCCGGCGCATTCGCGGCCTATCTGGTTTTCACGATCACACCCACGCCGGATTTTCCCGCGCTGCTGCTGGCCTGCATCGCCGCAGCCGCCGCCGGCGCATTGGTTGCGGCTGTTCCAGGCGCGCTCAAGGCGCTGCTCGGCGCAAACGAAATTGTCACCGGGCTGATGCTCGTCCCCATTGTGCAAGGGCTGTTGTCGCTCGTCGGCGAACCGCTCCTCTCCGCTGCGAACGCGCTCGATTTCGCACGCAACGCCGTGCGCAACGAGCCATTCGGTTTTCTGCCACTATCGGCAATCAGCCAGTTCGAACTCGGCGTGCTGCACACCGGCGTGCTGATCACGCCGTTCGCGTGCCTGGCTGCGTGGCTGCTGCTGAAACGCATGCCAGCCGGCTTCGCCATCCACATCGCCGGCGCGAATGAACGCTTTGCACGGTACGCCGGAATGCCCGTCGCGCGCACGATTCTCACAGCATTCGCCGCTGGCGGCGCATTCGCCGGCCTCGCTGGCGCACATCTCGCGCTCGGCCATCCAGGCGGCCCAGGCCTCAACGCTTCAAGCCTGACGTTCGACGGCATCACTGTCGCGCTCATTGCCGGCGCAAACCCGATCGTGCTGCCGTTCGCCGGCCTGATCTATGGCTATCTCGTCGTCGGCGCCGACTACATGGAGATTCGCACGTCCTCAGGCCAGGAGCTGATTCGCGTGATCCAGGGGCTGGTAGTGTTGTTTGCCATCGTCAGCGCACGACGAGCACGCAACACACAGATAGAATTCCCACGTGACAAGCATCCCGACGAACGCCGCTCCCGAGGCCGCAGAAGAAGCACCGGCGCTGATCAACGGCCGGGCGCTGATTGAGATTCTCGTCATGCTGCTGATCGCCGGGCTCGTCGCGCGCGCAGCGCTGCAGATCTATACAGTCAGCGATCGCACCATGTCACCTACGATCGACGCCGATCAAACGCTGCTGGTCAGTCGATTAATTTTTCAACTACGCCCGCCGCAACGCGGCGAACTGGTGCTGGTAAACGCACCCAACGCACCCAATCAACAGATTGTGCGGCGCGTGATCGGCCTGCCCGGAGACGTAGTCGAACTGCGCGGCGAGCGCGACGGCATCGAGGGCATCCAGGTCGCCGTCAACGGCCGGCCGCTGATCGAGCCATACGTCACCACTCTGCTGCAGAACAGCACCATCGTCACAGCAACATCAAGGCTCGAACTCGGCATCGACGAGTTCTATGTCATGAACGACAACCGCACCACCACAGAGGACAGCCGCACGTGGGGACCGGTCGGCAGGTCCAGCCTGGCCGGGCGCGCCTGGATCGCCGTGCTCCCGCTCGACGCACTGCGGGTGCTCGATCATGACGTAGTGAAAATCGTGGGGGAGTAGAAAATCGCGAAACACGCTATTCCTCCTCTCTTCTTGAGGAGGAATAGCGTGTTTCGTGGCAAATATCAGCTTAGTGCTTGAATAGTTACGTCTTACTGCAGATCGTCGCCGACCACGCGCAGTACGACGTAGCCGAGCGCAGTCACGCGTTCGATTGCGAACAGTTCGCTGACCTGCACCGCTGCGCGCACCTGTTCCAGGTTTCGGCCACCGTGCGAGAGGACAACGGTGAGGTAGCGACCATCCTCGAACGTCTGCCCGCGTGACTTGACGTACACAGCTGGATTGGCGCTCTGCACTTCGATCAGCGCCGGCGCCAGACGCGACTCATCGCCCTGCTGCAGCACGAGCGAACGCTCGACGTAGCCGCCGGCGCCGACAGTCTCCTCCAGCACAGGCTGCAGGGACTGCGTGTAGATGTCTTTCATCTCCGACGGCACGCCCGGCAACGACACCAGCGTCACGCCTTCGGCAACGTCCAACGCCATCGCCGGCGCCGCGCCGCTGGGGTTATAGATGGGCCGTGATCCTTCCGGGAACTGCGCCATTTTTGCCCGCGACGGCGTCATCGTGGCATCGAAGCCCGGGCGCTGCGTGGCGATGTACGCATAGCGCTGCGCCACCCATTCATACGCCTGCGGGTCCTCGCGCAACGGTCGGCCAAAGCTCACAGCAATCGCGCGCAAGGTCAGGTCATCGTCCGTCGGCCCGAGGCCACCGGTGGTGATGATCAGCCGCGGTCGCCGCAACACCGCCGACTGCAATTCAATGCCGATCTCCTCGTACTCATCGCGGATCATCGTCGTCCGCCGCACATGCGCACCCAGCCCAGTGATCGACTTGATCAGCCAGTGCGTATTCGTGTCGAGCACCTGGCCGACCAGCAGCTCATTTCCGATAGAAAATATTTCGACTGTGCGATCGCGATTCGCCGGCGCGTGAGGATTCTGCATATCACCATCCCAATAGAGCGACCACGGTCATCTGCGCGATGCGCTCTGCTTCCGGATCCGTTGCCGCCAGCCCGGTCACATGACCGAGTCGGCGCGTGCGGTAGGAGTGGGCTTTCCCGTACCAATGAAAGTGCGCGCCGCGCAACTGCGCCGCCTGCACGAAGTCAGCCGCCTTCGGCAGCGCGTCGGTGCGCGCCAGCAGCGCCGCCACGGCGGCATGTGGAACGATCATGTCGGTCCAGCCCAGAGGCCAGCCGAGCAGCGCACGCGCATGATTTTCGAACTGCGACGTCGTAGCCCCTTCGATCGTCCAATGCCCGCTAAAGTGCGGCCGCGGCGTCACGTCGTTAATCACCACGCTGCCATCGCGCAGCTCAAACAGCTCGACGCCAAACGCGCCGATCACATCGATCAGCTGCGCCAGGCGCTCAACCAGCGCCGGCACGTCCGTCAGATACAGCGCCCCATTCTTGCGCCCGTTTTCCGCCAGGTAACGCGCAAAGTTATCCGGCGCCGGGACACTCACCGCCTGCAAAATATTCTGCACGCAGCGCGTCACTGCTGTGTCATACACACGCACCTGGCCGTCCTGCCCACGCACGCCGACCACAGCAAATTCGCGCAGAAAATTCTGATATGCCTCAACCATCAGCGGCCCGCGGGCATG
>CAXNFZ010000187.1:0-5958 GCA_964201495.1 Chloroflexota bacterium
CGAAGGGGGCGGGCGATGGCGTGTTTCGCGGATACCAATTGGGCTTTGCGCACTCCCTTGATTGTCAGCCCGGCGTCTTCACGCTATGCTTTCGCGTTGTGAAAATAGGAATCATCACCGACGTACATCTGTATCCGACGCCCGGCGACGGCAAGACGTTCGCATATCACAATCCGTATCCGATGGAGCGCGCGCCGGCGCAGCTCGAGTCTGCGATCGAGATTTGCCGGCGCGCCGGTGTCGATCAGATTGCCATGCTGGGCGACCTGTCGCACATCGGCGACGCAGCGTCGCTGTCGCTCGGCGTGCAGATGCTGGCCAGGGCCGGCGCGCCGGTGTGGATTTCGCCCGGCAATCACGACTGCGTACCGCGCGCCGAGGCGATGGCCGAAGCGGTGTCTGCATACGGCGACGGTCACGTGACTTTTCTCGGCACGCATGCGACGCGCGTCGGGGACGTGCATATCGCCGGGCTTCCGTTGCGCGACGAGGGAATGCAGCAGCCGAATGGGGCGGCGCCGGATGTTTCGGCGTGGGGCGATGATCTCGTGGTGTGGGCGATTCATCATCCGGCTGTGTCCCTCGCCGAGCGGACGCGCGCGGTCGGGCTGAAGTTCCCGGGCGACCTCGGCAATTATGAGACAGCTGTTGCGCCGGTGCATGCGCGCACGGCGCCGACGCTGGCGATCCATGGACATGCGCACGTGCGCGACGAACTCGTGCAGGGCGCGCTGCTTCAGTTTTCGTTTGCGGCGCTGATCGAGCCGCCGCACGAGATCGGCATCCTGGAGATCGATCGCACTGCGAACGGCTGGCGCGTGCGGCGTTCGCACATCGCGGCGGCGGCGCATTCGGCGCAGCGCGTGCCGATTCTTTCACCTGACACTACGTGCTGGTCGTTTGCTGGCGGGGCATGGAAAAGAGAACAGGGATAAGGTAACTACTCAGGCCCAAAACTGGCTGGCCTGAGTAGTTACGGGATAAGAGGTGTGAATATGCAGATGACGTTTCTCGGCACGGCGGCTTCGGAAGGGTTTCCGGACGCCTTTTGCCGCTGCGACAACTGCGAGCGCGCGAGGCGGGGCGGCGGCCGCAACCTGCGGCTGCGGTCTGCCGCACTCGTCAACGACGATTTGCTGATCGACTTCGGGCCGGATATTCTGGCAGCATCGGCGTTGTATGGCGTGCCGCTGACGAACGTGGCGTACTGCATTCAGACGCATGATCACGAGGATCACCTGAACCCGCACAACTTCTTCGCGCGATCCCCGATGTGCGAGGTCGAAGGAGCGCCGCGCATGCGCTACTTCGCGCACCGCAATGCGATCACGCGTGCGATGTGTGGGCTGGGCAATGAATCGGCGTTGATCGACGGCATGCCGTCTGCTGAATTGTGCGAACGGCTGAACATCGACGTTGCGCCGATCGAGCCGTTTCAGCAGTTCATGGCCGGGCCGTATACGATCACGGCCGTGCGTGCGCGGCATGCGCCGGAAACCGTAGCGATGCTGTTCGTGATCGAGCGCGACGGCCGCACGCTGTTCTACGCCACGGACACGGGGGATTTTCCGGAGGAAACGTGGGCGGCGCTGCGCGGCTTTCGCTTCGACGTCGTCGCGCTCGATCACACGTTCGGCGACTGGGAGCGCTCATCGAATGCGCATCTGACCGGGCATCAGTTTCGTGCGCATCTGAAGCGCCTGCGGGAAGAAGGAATGCTGGCCGAAGGCGCGCGCGTGTATGCGCATCATTTCGTGCACCATAGCAACCCGCCGCATGAGGAGCTCGTGGCGCTCGGGGCGCGGCACGGATATGAGATTGCGTACGACGGACTGCGGGTGTGGATTTAGTCGGCACGCACGTACCAGGAATCGAAAAATGAGATGTTTTCGCGAACGCGCCGATATGCTTGTGGGACGAGCAGCTCATGCAGTGCATCTCGATATCCTGGTCGTGTATGGTCACTGTGCTCGACGGTGATTACGTCGAATGAATAGCGGCTGAAGTCGAAAGCCTTCAGGATCGCGAGCTCGCTGCCTTCCGTGTCGATCGATAGATAGCCGATGCGCCGCGGGGCATCGTGCTGCTCGAGCAGATCGTTCAGGCTGACCGTGGTGACCTGGTATCGAGTCGCATCGTTCAAACTACTTTTCAGAATCGGATGAGCCTCATCCAGGAACGCAGACATGCTCGAATACATCGGCCTCGAGCTCTGGATGAATTCGATGGATTCGCCGCTTCGCTCGGCGACGCAGCGCAGATCGATCCGGCAGGCTCGATTGCGCTGCAGTTCGTCATGGTAGACGCGTGCAGGCTCCGCCACGATGCCGTTCCAGCCCAGGCGTGTTTCCAGTAGATACGTATTGCTGAGTGAAAATCCGTTCGCTGCACCGAATTCGACGAAGAAGGGCGCGATGTCACGTGTCAGCGTCTCGGAGATGACGAACAGGTCCTGAGTGATCTGTGACGTCGAGTATGCGAGATAGGGAGAGATATGAACTTTCTTCTCCAGACTGAGTGAGCGCCAGAGGGGAGCAAAAGGAAGTGAGTACTGATTCGCACGCGGCGGGGCAAGCCGGGTAATGGAATACCCGGCTTTTTTGAAAAGTTTTTGAACGAGGCTTTTTAGAATCGAATTCACAGCGTCCCGAATTGTAACTACTCAGGCCATCCATTTTTCCAACGCGAAACGCGCTATTCCTTCCCCCGAAGGGGGAAGGAATAGCGCGTTTCGCGGGAAATACTGATTTAGGCCTGAGTAGTTACCCCGAATTTGAATACCGTGGTCGAGCGATAGGTGTCGCCGGCACGGAGCAGCGGCTATGAGATCGCGTACGACGGGCTGCGGGTGTGGATTTGACAATCACCCGGGCTCGGTCAGCTACTCAGCGCACACATACCAGTCTTCGAAAGACGTGATATTTTCGCGAACGCGCCGATATCCTTGTGGGACGAGCAGCTGATGTAGCGCATCTCGATATCCTGGCCGTGTATTTTCATTGTGTTCGATAGTGATCACGTCAAATGAATAGCGGCTGAAGTCGAACGCTTTCAGGATCGCGAGCTCGCTGCCTTCCGTGTCGATTGAAAGATAGCCGATGCGCCGCGGGGCATCGTGCTGCTCGAGCAGATCGTTCAGGCTGACCGTGGTGACCTGGTATCGAACCGCCTTATCTAAATTTTCTTTTTTGTCCCAGTAATATTTATCTGCAAACGCAGCCATACTTGAATAGGCGGGGCGGAAGTTTTGCAGGAATTCAACGGACTTGCCACTCCGTTCGGCCACGCAGCGCAGATCAATGTGACAGGTTCGATTGCGCTGTAGTTCGTCGTGACTGGCGTGGGATGGTTCCGCCACGATGCCGTTCCAGCCTAGCCGTGTTTCCAGCAGATACGTATTGCTGAGTGAAATTCCGTTCGCTGCACCGAATTCGACGAAGTAGGGCGCAATGTCACGTGTCAGAGTCTGTGAGATGACGAACAGGTCCTGAGCGATCTGTGACTTCGAGTATGCGAGATAGGGTGCGATATGTATTTTCTCGTCCAGACTGAGCGAGCGCCAGAGGGGAACGAAGGGAAGTGAGTACTGATTCGCACGCGGCGGGGCAAGCCGGGTAATGGAATACCCGGCTTTTTTGAAAAGTTTTTGAACGAGGCTTTTTAGAATCGAATTCACAGCGTCCCGAATTTGAAGACCGTGGTCGAGCGATATGTTTCGCCGGCGCGCAGCAGCGTAATGGGCAGGCTGGGCTGATTGGGTGCGTCAGGGAATCGCTGGGTTTCCAGGCAGAACGCGCCGTGCTTCTGATAGACCTTGCCGGAGGGGCTGTGGTTCGAGCCATCCATGAAGCCGCCGGTGTAGAGGTGGCAGTCCGGCTCGGTGGTCCACGCTTCGAGAGAGCGACCGGTGTGCGGTTCGGTGACGCGCGCGGCGAGGCGCAGTGTGCCGACTTCGCCGTCGACGAGGAAGCCGACGTCGTAGCCGCGGCCGGCGGCGAGCATCGCGTGCGTTTCGTGGATGTGCGCGCCGATCGCCGTGGGTGTGCGGAAGTCGAAGGGCGTGCCGTCGACCGGGTCGAAGCGGCCGAGCGGAATGAGATCGGCGTTTGCAGGAGCGTAGCGTGCGGCGTTCACCTGCACGAGATGTTCGTAGACCGTGGCCGCCGCCGGATTCAGGTTGAAGTAGGCGTGGTTGGTCAGGTTGACGTGCGTGTCTTTGTCGAGCGCAGTGGCGGCGTAGTCGATCTGAAAGGCGTCGTCCTGGCGCAGCGAGTACGTAACGCGCGCGTCGAGCGTGCCGGGGTAGCCCTCTTCGCCGTCGGCGCTGCGGTAGGTAAGCACGACCGTGGCGCGATCGGCTTCCTGTGCGGCTTCGGCGTGCCACAGGCGCTTGTCGAATCCGCGCAGGCCGCCGTGCAGCGAGTTCGGCCCGTTGTTGATCGGCAGCGTGTATTCCACGCCGTTAAGCGTGAATTTTCCGCCGGCGATGCGGTTGGCGAAGCGGCCGACGAGCGCGCCGAAGAACGGATGCGAGCCGAGGTACGACGCGAGATTGTCGAAGCCGAGGTTGATGTTCTCGAGCTTGCCGCTGCGGTCCGGCGTCACGACCGTGACGAGGATGCCGCCGTAGTTCGTGAGGCTGACCTCAACACCGTTGTCGTTGGTGAGGGTGAAGAGATCAGCCTGCGCACCGTCGGGCAGGCTGCCGAAAGGTTGTCGTGTGAGATTCATGTTTACGCCAGCTCGAGGTTCTGCGGTTCATTTTCGATGCGGGTGAGCCAGTAGTGCGCGTCGAAATGATCGTCGCCTGTGAGGAAGCGCCACATCTTGATGCGGTTGACGATCTCGAGGCGGCCGGTGGCATTTTCGAACCACGGCTCCTGGCGCTCGAGGATGCTCTGGATGTCGTCGGTGACGTACGTTTCGCGCGTGAACAGCGGCTTCAGCCCGCCCTGCGCCTGTTCGAGGTCTTCGGTATTCCACAGCCGCAGCTGGCGCACGCGCGGGTTCAGGCGAATCTTGAACATGTAGCGCAACTTGTCGGTCTGATTGCGGCGTCCACAGTGCCAGATGCCGTGATGCAGCACGAGCAGCGTGCCGGCCTTGCAGACGATCGGCACCTGGCCGACGAAGTTCTGGTAGCGCGCGATGTCGGACTCGTTGATGCGGCGGTACTGGCTGCCGGGCACGACGAGCGTTCCCCCCATCTCGAGCGGCACGTCGTGCGGGAAGTACATCAGCTGAACGTCGAACGCCTGGCGTGACGTGTCGATGATCGAATCGCCGTGCATGCCCTGCGCGGCGGCTTCGTTCGGCTGGCGCACGTGAACGGCCTGATGATCGAAGAGCGGATCGGGACCAACGAGGCTTTGGATCATGCCCTGCACTTCGGGCATGTCGAGCATTTCCTTGACGGCGGTGCCGGCGTAGCACTGCGACAGCGGAGTGGCTGCGCGCGAAGCCTTGACGCCGCCGGCGTCGATTTCGTGCATGATGCGTTCGTTCAACTCGGCGGGAACGACATCATCGAAGCGCAGGAACCCCTTCGCTACGAAGGTGGCCATTTGTCGCGTGGTCAGAAGATATTTTTTATCGAGGGCCATGTCAAACCTCCAGGATGCGTTCGAAAATAAATTCGTACTGTTGAAATGAAGTGGTGTACTCCATGTTCGGGTAGGGCGGAATCAGTTGCGGGAACTGAATGACGCGCCAGCCGTCGAGCAGGGCGTCGAGGCCGGTCTGATACGGAGGGACGTCTCCGTCTCCGGTCGTTGGGCGGGAGCGGCCGGTGCCGTCGTAGACCGACCAGCCTTTGACTGGGCTGTCGAGTGCGGAGTTGGCGAGGTACAGCACGAGCACCTGCTGTTTTTTCTGGCTCATAGAAGCTGAAATGTACAGCATATGTTCGTGGATGCCAAGTGAGGGAATGCTCAAAATCCAATTGATGAAACCCGCGAA
>CAXNFZ010000188.1:0-5950 GCA_964201495.1 Chloroflexota bacterium
GTAACGACTCCGCCCTCTGCCTGGACCAGCCCGGAATTGCGATCCGTCCCATCTCGAAAACGAAGATGGCTGATGGCAATGCAGGACGGCTTCCATGAGGTTGAGTAATTACTCGAATGCAGGTGTCGTCATGACGATTGATCATCGCCGCGAAGGCGGTGTGCCGCGCGAGGAAGATGTTGAGTTCGCCGCTTCAATTGCGCGCAAGGAGCCTGCCGCTGTGCATGTGCTGTTCACAGCCTATACACACGGTGTCAGTCGCTATGTGATGCACCTCGTCCCCGATCTGACCGATTCGGATCTCGAAGACGTGGTGCAGGAAACATTTATCGGAGTGCTGCGTTCGGCGCGTGACTATCGCGGCGACTGCAGCCTGAGCACGTTCGTGTTGCGAATCGCCCACCACAAAGCCATCGACGTCCTGCGCCGCCGCACGGTGCTCAATAAACATGAGTCCACATTCGCGTCGATGACGACGCCCTCCGGCGAGGAAATTGAAATTCCCGATGGCACCACAAGCATCGAAGACAGCATCATTCTGGGTCAGCACATCGCGCAGGTGCGCAAGTCTCTGGCCGAGCTGCCTGCCGATCAGCGCCGCGCGCTCATGCTGCGCTACGTGCTTGGCATGCGCGTCGATGCCGTGGCGCATCGCATGAACCTGAGCCGTCGTATGGCCGAACTGCTCATCACACGCGGCCGCGCCGCGCTCAAGGGGAGGTTGCGTGATCTGCTGGACAGCTGACTCGGGCTTCGGTCGATTTCTCACGCGCACTGCGTCGTTTTCGCTGCCGGAGCATTCAACTGCGCGCCGCGACCGCCAGGCTGATCCAGCCGCCAATCAGCGCAGCGCCGCCGATCGGCGTGATCGCCCCCAGCCAGCGCAGTCCGGTGAATGTCATCACGTACAAGCTGCCGGAGAAGATCACCACGCCGACGACGAACAGCCAGCCGGCGAGATTCGTTGCGCGTGCGTGCGCGCTTCGTGCGCTCACAAATGCCACGGCCAGCAACGCCAGCGCGTGGTATATCTGATAGCGTGCTGCCGTTTCGAAGTTGGCCAGCAGATCCGCCGACACCCAGCCGCGCAGCCCATGTGCACCGAATGCGCCGAACGCCACGGACAAGCCGGCTAGCAGTGCGCCGAGCACAAGCCACTTTCGTTCGAATGTCATTTCGTGTAACTACTCAGGCCTAAATCAGTATTTCCCGCGAAACGCGCTGTTCCTTCCCCCCTTCGGGGGGAAGGAACAGCGCGTTTCGCGTTGGAAAAGTGGATGGCCTGAGTAGTTACCATTTCGTTCGAATTCCTGAATCACTCACGCGTTCGCGCGTTTCGTGCGAATGCGTGATCGTTACTATGCCGCAGCTTCGACGACTTCTACCAACTGCTGAAAAGTCAGCGTCGCTCCGTCTTCACTCACGTCGATTACCACGCAGTCACCAGCCTTGAACTTGCCCTGCAACAGCTGCACGCTGAGCGGCCCTTCGATGAACTTCTGCATTGCGCGGCGCAGCGGGCGCGCGCCGAACTGCGGGTCATAGCCCTGGCGCGCCAGCCATTTGCTCGCCGGCTCGCGCAGATCGATCGCCAGCCCCTGGTCCTTCAGGCGCTCCTGGATTTCCTTCAGCTGCAGCGCCACGATGCGCTCGACATCGGCCAGCGACAGCGGAGAGAAGATGATGGTCTCGTCCACACGATTGAGAAACTCCGGCCGGAAATTGCGGTGCAGCGCTTCTTCGATCTTCTTGTGATCGGCCACAACCTTCAGATCGTCCTCGCTTTGCGGTTTGATGAAGCCGAGCGTGCCCCCCTTGCGCACGAACTCCGTGCCGAGGTTGCTCGTCATGATGATGACTGTGTTGTTGAAATACACCACGCGGCCCTGTCCGTCCGTCAGCCGGCCGTCATCGAGCACCTGCAGCAGCGCATTCCACACATCGGGGTGTGCCTTTTCGATTTCATCGAACAGCACCACCTGGTATGGCCGGCGGCGCACGCGCTCAGTCAGCTGTCCGCCCTCGTCGTAGCCCACGTAGCCGGGCGGCGCGCCGAACAGGCGGCTGACCGTGTGGCTCTCGCGGTACTCGCTCATGTCGATGCGCACCATGGCGTTCTCGTCGTCGAACATGAACTCGGCCAGCGCCTTCGCCAGCTCCGTTTTCCCCACGCCGGATGAGCCGAGGAAGATGAACGAGCCAATCGGCCGATTCGGATTCTTCAGCCCGCTGCGCGCGCGACGAATTGCGTCGCTGATCGCCACGATCGCCTCATGCTGGCCGATCACCCGCTCGTGCAGGCGATCCTCCATATGCAGCAGTTTCTCGCTTTCGGTCTCCAGCATCGCGTTGAGCGGCACGCCGGTCCATTGCGCCACCACACCGGCGATGTCCTCTGCATCGACGACTTCGTCGAGATTCTTTTCGGCATGCCATTCCTCGCGCTGCGTGTCGAATTCCTGCTGCAGGCGCAGGCGATTGGCCTTGATCTCGGCGGCCTTCTGGTAATCCTGCTGCACCGCGCACTGCTCTTCCTCGATGCGCAGGCGCTCGAGCTCTTTGCTCTTCTGCTTGAGCTCGGGCGGCAGCGTGAACAACGCCACGCGCAGCTTGGCTGCAGATTCGTCGATCAGGTCGATTGCCTTGTCCGGCAGCTTCCGCTCGGTGACGTACCGCGCGCTGAGCTTGGCCGCAGCGTCGAGCGCGGCGTCGCTGATGCGCACCTTGTGATGCGCTTCGTAGCGATCGCGCAGAATATGCAGCATGGCGATCGTCTCTTCGACGGTTGGCTCGTCCACGAATACCGGCGCGAAGCGCCGTTCGAGTGCGGCATCCTTTTCGATGTGCTTGCGATACTCATCGAGCGTGGTCGCGCCGATCGTCTGCAGTTCGCCGCGCGCGAGCGCCGGCTTGAGCATGTTGCTCGCGTCCATCGCGCCTGCGCCGTTGCCGGCGCCGACGACCGTGTGCAGCTCGTCGATGAACAAAATAATCTCACCCTCGCTGCGCTGCACTTCCGTAATCGCCGTCTTCAGGCGCTCTTCGAAATCGCCGCGAAAGCGTGAACCAGCGACCATTGCCGCAAGGTCCAGCGAGACGACGCGCTTGTCGGCCAGAATTTCCGGCACGTCGCCGCAGGCGATTTTCTGCGCCAGCCCTTCGACAATCGCCGTCTTGCCCACGCCGGCTTCACCGATCAGCACCGGGTTGTTCTTTGTGCGACGACTGAGCACCTGCATCACGCGCTGAATTTCTTCGTCGCGGCCGACCACCGGGTCGAGCTTGCCCTCGCGCGCTGCCTGCGTCAGGTCGCGCGAATACTTTTCAAGCGTGCGGTACTTGGACTCCGCCTGCGGATCGGTGACTCGCTGGCCGCCGCGAATTTCCTTCACTGCGTCGCTGATTTTTTCGCGCGTGATGCCGCTCTCTGCCAGCAGCCGCGCCGACGGTGTGTTGCGTTCAGTGCTGATCGCCAGGAACAAATGCTCCGTTGAGATGAACTCATCTTTGAAGCGATTGGCTTCTTCGTTGGCGATGTTGATGATGCGCTTGACGCGCGGCGTAATGAACACCTGCGCCTGTTGTCCACCACCTCCGTAAATATTTACTCGTGGCGAAGCGCGCAGCAGGTCGTCCGCCTGTCCAGCCATCGTTGCCGCATCGGCGCCGAGCTTCTCGAGAATCTGACCGACGACTCCCTCGGGCTGTTCGAGCAGCGCGAGCAGAATATGCTCGGTGTCCACTTGTGTGTGGCCGTAGCGCTGCAGCATTCCCACGGCGCGCTGGGCTGCTTCCTGAGCACGCTCGGTAAATCGGTCAAATCGCATCATGGTGTGGTTACCCGCTTGTTCATCATCCAGCTCGCGTACAACCCACGTTGGATGACGTCGAAGCGTTTGGTGATTATATGGATGGGTATTGGAGGAATGTTGGACGAAGTGACGATGGCGTGTTTCGCGGGTTTCATCAATTAGATTTTGAGCACTCCCGTGACGATGATGAATGATCGCGTGTAATATTCTCATGCACTACGCAGGACAAAACCATGACTTTTTCTCCACTTTTGGATTACCTCGGTTTGGATCAGACCGACCGCGCCGTCATTATTCATACCGACGACATTGGCGTGTCAGCTGCCAGCGTCGCTGCCGCGCGCGAATTGTGGGGGGCGGGCATCATTTCGTCGAGCGCGACGATGACGCCGTGCGCGTGGTTCCCCGCCGCGGCTGCGTTGTGCCGTGAGTTTCCGCAGCGCATCGATATGGGCGTGCACCTCACGCTCACGTGCGAATGGAGCCGCATGCGCTGGGGGCCGGTGCACACGCGCGATCGCAGCAGCGGCCTGATGGACGGCGAGGGCTACATGCATCGCACGTCGCGCGATGTGCTGGCGCACGCCGATCCGGTCGCCGCCATCGCCGAGATGGAGGCGCAGATTCGCATGGCGCTCGATGCCGGCATCGAGATCACGCACATCGATTCGCACATGGGCACGGTTTTTCATCCGGCGCTGCTGCCGGCGTACGTGGAGCTCGGATTCAAGTACGAAGTCCCGGCCATGGTGCCGCGCCTCGACGAACACGGTCTGCGCAGCTGGGGCTTTGATGTTGACACGATCCCGCAGATGCTGCGCATGCTTGCTGAGCTCGAACAGAACGGCGCCGTGCTGCTCGACCACATCGTCGGCATGCCGCTCGACAAACCGGAGAATCGAGTCGAGCAGGTCTGTGCTGCGCTTGACTCACTGCCGCCCGGCGTCAGCTATTTCATCATTCATCCGCAGCACGACACGCCGGAAGCGCGCGCCATGGGGCTCGACTACCCCTCGCGCGCCGCAGATCATGCCGCCTTCATGGACGAACGTGTGCGTGCGCACATCGAGGACACCGGCCTGCAGGTGATCGGCATGCGCGATTTGATGAATATGGTGCGGGAGTGAATGGTGAATAGTGATAGTGGATAGTGGATAGTGATACTGATAGTGGATAGTAAATGGCTTCACTATCCACTATCACTATCTGCTATCCACTCTGCTATTCACAACGAAAATCTTCTCCGCCAGTTCGGCGCCGATGACGTGCTCGTCGTGAAAGCTGCCGACCGCCACGCGCAGGCGCAGCGGCCCGTTGAACGGCGCGCGCGCAGCAACCTGCAAATGCACGCCCGGCTTCAAGTTCAGCGACCCGAGATAGCGCAGCAAATTGCCGTCGTGCGAAGCCACGCGCAAAATGCGCGCGTTGCCGCCGTCGGGCAAGGTGTTCAGCGCAATGTCCTCGATGAGCCGAATGTGGCCGTCGTGCGTCGGAATCGGATCACCGTGCGGGCAATGATGCGGTCGGCCGGCCTGCTCGAACATGCGCTCGATCAGCTCGTCGTCGAGATGATTGCTCGACTGCAGCGCGATCGGATACACCTCATCCCACGTGTATCCCATACGCGCCACGAGAAACGCCTCGAAAATGCGGCGCTTGCGAATCGACTTGAGCGCCACATGTTCGCCTGATTCTGAGAGCAGCAACCCGCACGCTCCTTCACGGCGCATGAACCCCTGGCGCACCAGCCGCTGTGCCATGCGCGACACCGCCGGCGGCGACACGTCCAGTCGGTCCGCCAGCGCTCGCAACGAGACGCGTCCGGTCTCGTGCTCCTCCAAATAAATCTCGCCGAGGAAATCCTGCACCGCTGCACTTGCCGCCGGTGACTTCGGCTTGTTTCTGCTCATGAGAAGGGAATTATCGCATTTCAGATTTCGTAACTACTCAGGCCATCCATTTTTCCAACGCGAAACGCGCTATTCCTTCCCCCTTCGGGGGAAGGAATAGCGCGTTTCGCGGGAAGTATTGATTCAGGCCTGAGTAGTTACGAAATCTGAAACCTGAAACCTGGGAATGCTCAAAATCCAATTGATGAAACCCGCGAAACACGCCATCGCCCGCCCCCGAAGGGGGCG
>CAXNFZ010000189.1:0-5921 GCA_964201495.1 Chloroflexota bacterium
AACGAGGGAGAGCGGGGAGGCATGGGGGATTTCAGATTTCAGATTTCGTAACTACTCAGGCTATCCATTTTTCCAACGCGAAAAGCGCTATTCCTTCCCCCCGAAGGGGGAAGGAATAGCGCGTTTCGCGGGAAATACTGATTCAGGCCTGAGTAGTTACAAAATCTGAAATCTGACTTTAGTCAATCCTCAAGATCAGTCCCTTCAGATATTGTGACTCCGGATACGTGAGCAGCACCGGGTGGTCGCTGGCCTGAGAGAGGCGCTCGACGATGCGTGCGTCGCGGCGGGCTTCGAGGGCAGCTGCGGCGACGGTTTCCTGAAAGAGGGCTGCGTCGACCACGCCGCTGCAGGAGAACGTCGTGAGCATACCGCCGGGCCGGATGAGCGCGAGAGCGGCGCGGTTCAGATCCTTGTATGCGCGAGCGGCGCGTTCGATCTGCCCGGGTGTGTGCGCATATTTCGGCGGGTCGATGATGACCGCGTCGAACTGTTCGCCGGCAGTGCGGCGGCGGCGCAGATCTTCGAGTGCGTCAGCGGCGACATTGATGAACTGCGAAACGCTATTGAGATCGGCATTGGCCTGTGCGAGAGCGAGCGCGTCGTTCGACGAATCGACGTTGGTGACGTGCGCTGCGCCGGCGGCGAGAGCGTGAACAGCGAATGCGCCGCTGAAGCTGAACGAGTTCAGCACGTGAGCGCCGCGGCACCATGCGGCGACGCGGCGGCGGTTGTCGCGCTGATCGAGATAAAACCCGGTTTTCTGGCCGGGTCGCAGATCAACGCGGAAGCGCAGCGCACCTTCGCGGATCGTGACGTCCGCCGGGCCGGGAGCGGGCTCGCGCTGCTGCGCGCGCACCAGGCGCATGTTGTTGCCGCATTCCGAGCGCAGGCGTTCCTCGTCAATGCGTTCGATCACGCGGGCGGCGCCGGTGCTTTCCTGCAGAGCGGCGACGATGACATCACGCACGCGGATGGCGCAGAGGGCCGAGAATTCGACCACGATCTGACCGGCGTATTCGTCGGCGATGACGCCGGGCAGGCCATCGCTTTCGCCGAAGATGACGCGGCGCGCGTCGGTGTCGGCGAGCAGCGGATCGGCGGCGCGGCGCGCGACGGCCTGCGCCACGCGCGAGCGCCAGAGCGATTCATCGACGACCTCGTCTGAGCGCCAGGAGAGCAGGCGCACGGCGATGGGCGACAACCGGTTGAGCACACCGCGGGCGAGCCATTCGCCCTTGTTGTCATGAATTTCTACGATGTCGCCGTCGGCAGGGCTGCCTTCGATCGACTTGATTGCGCCGCTGAACAGGCGCGGGTGGCGGGCGCGGACGCTTTTGTCGCGTCCGCTTTTAAGAGTAAGTATGTTCAAGTAGTTAAATTACGAACGAGAGCGCGAGCATTGCGACCACCATGCTGATGAAGATGATGAACGTCTTGCGTAGATCGCCGAGGACTTCCTTGTACTCGCCCCTGAGATCGAGAGCGACTTCGCTCGATGGGGCTGCGCCTGCGGCGGCAGCGACGAGCACCTCAGCAGGTTCGCTGGAGGAGGTGGCGGCGGTATATGCCTCGGGAGGCAGATTGGGAGTGCGGAAGCGGCGGGATTTCTTAGACATGGCGAATGTGATAAATCAGGAAAATTTATTTTGATCCGACGGCAAACACCTCGCGCTGGAAGAACCAGGCGAACGGGATCCAGTTGAAGGCGATGTGGCGCAGGGCGCCGAGGACCATGCCTTCGCCTCGCTTTTGCGGAGGTGTCTCCAGCCCGACGCGCGCGTTGCGGAAGCCTGCATTGAGCAATACGCGGCGCATGCGCAGAATATCCTGCTCGTTGACGTGCACCTCGGTGTTGATTTCGACATTGAGGGCGCGCGGATTCGCGGGGTATTTGGCTCCCTGGCCCATGACAGAGCGCACGGCGCGCACGACCGGGTAGGCGTAAGCATCGTACCAGCGATTGGGTGCAGTGTGAACGATGATGCGTCCGCCTGGTTTGAGCACACGGCGCACTTCGAGCAGGCAGGTGGCCAGCTCCCAGGGGTGAAGGTGTTCGACCACATCGAAGATGAGCACACGATCGAACGAATCATCTGCGAAGGGCAGAAATTTTGCGTCGGCGCGGCCGAGGCCGAAGTGGCCGGATTCGGACTGCATGACGCGGTGGGTCATGGCGACGGCGACGCGGGCGTAATCGACGCCGATGCTGACGGCGCCGAGGCGGGCGACATGGCGCACGATTTCGCCGCGGCCGCAGCCGAGGTCGAGCACGCGCATGCCGGGCTCTACGGATGCGAATTCGAACGCCTGGCGCAGGCGCCGCGAGAGGTGCTCACCTTCAGATGAGTTGAATTCTTCGTAGCCTTCGCAGGCGGTGAGAAAGTATTCCTCGTCGTAGAGGTCTGAGGACAGGGGTTTCTCGCGGGATTCGTTAATCATGGCCGAGCTGACGGGTATTCTACCGGGTGACGACGGAGAGGTGGAGAGGGTGGAGAGGCGGAGAGGCGGTCAGCGATCGGTGGTTACCCGTCGGAAGACGGCGGCGGTGCGGGTGGCGATGGCATCCCAGGCAAACAAGCGGCTGAGCTCAGCGGCGCCCGCCTGCAGATGTGCGCGCAGGTCGGCGTCGGCGAAGATGCGTTGCAGTGCATCGGCGAGGGCGGTGGGGGAATCGGGAGGTGTGAGGAGCATGCTGGCGCCGTCGACGAAGGCGGGCACGGACACGCGTGGGGCGGTGGTGACGATGGCGGCACCGTGGGCGAGCGCGGCCATGAGCGTGCCGCGGCGATATGACGCGCCGTCGCGGTACGGCAGGGCGACGGCGGTGCAGGCGGCGAAGCCCTCGCTGACGGCCGCCTCGTCGAGGAATCCGGTCTCGTGCCAGGCGTCGGCGCAGCCGAGTTCGGCGCCGAGCGTGCGGAGCTTTTGTGCGTAGGCTGCGTTGGTCGGGTCGCTGTCACCTGTGCTGCCGCCGATGTGCAGCACGGCGGCGTTGACGCCGCGGGTGCGCAGCAGAGCCAGAGCGCGCATGAGCGTTTCGCCGCCCTTGCTCTCGTTCATGAAGCCGAAGTAGCCGATCCAGAGCTGTTGTGGGTCGAGGCTGTGCGCGCGCAGCCAGTCGGCGCGGTCAAAATTGGGCAGTGAGCGCGGGGCGATGTTGCTGCCGATCGGGGCGAGGTAAGCGCGGGCGACGCCTTCGCGGTGCAGCACGTCGAGATCCTCGTCATTGGTGGCGATGCAGGCGGCGGCTCCGTGAGCCATGGCGACGATGGCCTTCCAGCGCAGCGGCCCGGCCTTCGGAAACAAATACGGCACGCGCAGATCATGAAAAGTGACGATCGTGGGGATGTGCTGGGTCAGCGCTGCAGGCAGCAGGTTGACGGCGGGATGCATCTGGTATGCAGCAGCCTGGTATTGCAGATTGAACACATCGATCGGGTGCACGCGTGCGAAGGCTTCGAGCCTGCGGCGCAGGTCCCAGCCCCACGCAGAGATGATGCGGTGGATTTGAATGCCGTCGCGGATTTCGTAGGCCGGCGCTTCGGGCAGGTGGCGCGTGACGACGTGGGCTTCGTGGCCGAGCGCGGCGAGCGCGCGCCCGAGCTCGCGCGTGAAATCGCCCACGCCGCCCTGCATGGGGGGGAACTCGCCGGTGATCAGTCCGATGCGCATAAAGGGTATTGTGAACGATTTCGTAACTACTCAGGCCTGAATCAGTATTTCCCGCGAAACGCGCTATTCCTTCCCCCTTCGGGGGAAGGAATAGCGCGTTTCGCGTTGGAAAAATGGATGGCCTGAGTAGTTACGAAATCTGAAATCCCAAATGTTTTGCCTGCTCTATTCTTCGTCTTTGCGCCGGAGCCGCACGAGGAACTCCTTGTTCCCGTCGGTTCCGAGGATGGGCGAATCGATGCACGACTGCACCGGCCAGCCGAGGTGTTGAGCAATGCGGCGAATGCGTTCGAGCACTTCGGCGTGTACGGCGGGGTCGCGCACGATGCCGCCTTTGCCGACTTTTTCGCGGCCGGCTTCGAACTGCGGTTTGACGAGTGCGACGATGCCGAGTCCGCCATGGGGGCGCATCCATCCGATGACGCGCGGGAGGATCAGGTCGAGCGAGATGAACGAGACATCGATGACGGCGAGGTCGATCGGCTCGGGCAGCGTCTCGAGATAGCGCACGTTGATGCGTTCGTGCACGATGACGCGCGGGTCGTTGCGCAGTTTCCAGTGCAGCTGATTGGTGCCGACGTCGAGTGCGTAGATCCGGGCGGCGCCGCGTTGCAGCAGACAGTCGGTGAAGCCGCCGGTGCTGCTGCCGATATCTGCACAGATGCAGCCGGAGGGGTCGATGGCGAAAGCGTCGAGTGCGCCTTCAAGTTTGAAGCCGCCGCGCGAGACGAATTTGGGCGGTGCGTCGACAGTGATGAGCAGGGCGGCATCGTCGACGAGGAGATGAGCTGGTTGATCGAGCACCTGGCCGTTGACGCGCACCTCGCCGGCGCGAATCAGGCGTTGTGCCCAGTCGCGGCTGGGGGCGAGGCCGCGTGCGGTCATCAGCACGTCGAAGCGGATTTTCTGCGGTTTGGTGGAGGTCATGCGATCAACGACCGAACTCGAGCCGCAGCGCCAGCTTCGGCGGCAGGCCGGCGGAGCGCATGCGGTTCTGCGTTTCGCGCACGTCGTACGGCACGCGATATTCGGTCCACTGCGCGGTGTCGGTATCGAAGATGCCGTAGGCGGCGCGCGGATCGCCATCGCGCGGCTGACCGACGCTGCCGGGATTGATGATGTAGCGATGCGTGCGCTTCAGCGTAAGAGGCACATCGTGCTCGGGATGTACGGCGCGCACGGCGCGCGTGCGCGGGTCTTCGACATAGATCATCGGGATGTGCGTGTGGCCGACCAGACAAACCGGCTGGGACATCAATTTGAAATTGTCGGCGGCGATGTCTGAATCAGAGACATATTCCCAGATCTCGTGGCGTGGGCTGCCGTGCACGAGCAGGACGTTGGTCTGTTCGCTGCGGCCGGATTTTTCGTCGAGGAAGCGCAGGTATTCGGGCTTGAGCTGTTCCCGCGTCCAGAGGATGGCGGCCATGGCGCTGTCGTTGAACGTATCGACATCGAGCTTGCCGAGGATGGCCCAGTCGTGGTTGCCGGCCAGACAGAGATGTGGCGTCTTGAGCAGGAGTTCGATGCACTCGTTCGGGTCTGGGCCGTAGCCGACGATGTCACCGAGGCACCACATTTCGTCGGGCTGCAGGGCACGCGCGTTTGCGTCCTCCAGCACGGCGTGAAACGCCGTGAGGTTGGCATGAATGTCGGACAGGACAAGATAGCGCATTGGGGCGTTCGCGCAGCTCGCTCAGGCGGCTTTGGCAGCGCGCCATTCACGAATGGCGTCCTTGAGTGTTTGGAGGCCGAGCAGCGCGCACTTGACGCGCTGGGCGGTAAGTGGAGTGCCGATCAGGTCGAGCACATGCTGCGGCGGCATTTTTTCGATTTCTTCGATCGTGCGGCCGGGCACTTCTTCGAGCAGCATCGATGCGGCGGCCTGGCTGATGATGCAGCCGTCGCCGGAGAAGCGTGCGTCGTCGATCGTGTGTCCATCGTCGGCGAGCTTGATGAAGACGCGTATGCGATCGCCGCACAGCGGGCTGTTGCGTTCGCAGGTGCAGTCGGCGTGCTCGATTTCTCCAGCGCCGCGCGGGTTTTCGTAATGGTCGAGGATGTGCTCGCGGTACAAGTCTTGCATGGCGTTTTGCTGAGTAATCTTAATGCTGAAAAGAACGGACGACGGACAGGGTCAATGACGGGTGAATTCGCAGTTTGGGGCGAATTTCGACAGCTGATTTTCCGTAACTACTCAGGCCATCCATTTTTCCAACGCGAAACGCGCTATTCCTTCCCCCTTC
>CAXNFZ010000190.1:0-5913 GCA_964201495.1 Chloroflexota bacterium
TTCATCGGGCACCACGCCGATCTCCATCATCTCCTGCTTGACGCGCAGAGGATTGGCGTTGGATTTGTCCACTTTGGTGACTGCAACGACGATCGGCACCTGCGCCGCCTTCGCGTGTGCCACGGCTTCCCTCGTCTGAGGCATGACACCGTCGTCCGCCGCTACCACAAGGACTGCCACATCGGTCACCTGTGCGCCGCGCGCGCGCATCTGCGTAAATGCTTCATGGCCGGGCGTGTCGAGGAACGTGACCTTCTTGCCGCCGTGGTCGACCATATAAGCGCCGATATGCTGCGTGATGCCACCAGCTTCGCCTTCAGCCACGTTGCTCTTGCGAATCGCGTCCAGCAGCGAAGTCTTGCCATGGTCAACATGACCCATGATCGTGACCACTGGCGGCCGCATCATCAATCCAGCGGCATTTTCAGCCTGTTCCTTGGCGAGCAAACGCTGCTTCAATGTTGCCTGGCGAGGCTTCGGCTTGCCGTCACCACCCGTGATAATGATTTCGTCCGGAATTGCGGACTCAACCAAAATTGGAATTGCCTTAGCTTCCCAGCCGAACGCCGCCAGCGCAATAGCAGCCGTATCAAAATCCAGCTGCTGGTTGATCGTCGCCATCATGCCGTTCTGCATCAGCTCACGGATGATGTTGATCGGGCTGACATTGATCTTTACAGCAAGATCACGCAGCGCAATGCTGTCGGGCAACTCGATGACCTTCGGCTCCTGCGGCCTTGCCGGCGCAGCAGTACGCGGTGCACTGCTCGGTCCACTATATCCACCGCGCGACGGGCCGCGATGCCCCGACCGCGATCCACCACGTGACTTGCTCATATCCGCCATATCGTTCACCTCTTGCGCCGGTTCGGCCGATTTTCCACCGGTCGAACGGTCCTGACACGAACAACGCAGGTTTGCACCTGCGTTGTCGAAACTGCACACTTTCCGTTGTCGCCGCAACGCTCTCTAGCCGAAGCGGCGGAAATACTCCAACAACGCCTCACGATCAGTATCATTCAGCGCGCACTCGAATTCCGCTTCGAAGCGCTTGCGAGACAGTGCCGTTTTCAACGCAGACTGACTTCGCGAAACATATGCGCCGCGGCTGCCTGCCGCTTTGCCAGACTCGTCAACCATGATCCGGCCGTCTGCTGTGCAGACGATTCGCACCATTTCCCGCTTCGGCAGCTTTTCGCCGGTACCGAGACAGGTTCGCATCGGCACATGTCGAACAGGCACATCGCTCTCCTTTACTCTTTCGTGCTCTGTCGTGCTCTTTCGTGCTCTTTCGTGCTCTTTCGTGCTCTTTCGTCTGAGACTTGCTCACACGCCTGCAAAGCACCGCAGCTTACTCAGGTTCTTCAATCTCATCGGGGCGCCGATGCGTCCGAGCAGGCACCATCCGTCCGAGCAGTTCATCGAAGACGAGCGCACGCTCCTTGCCCTTCTTGTCCTTCTTTCCGCGCGGAACACGTCGCAGATCATCGGCAATCGGCACACCGTCCTCATCGACCTCGGCGTCGTCTTCCTCGAGAGAAATTGCTTCACCATCTGCTGCGCCGACTGCCTCAATAAAGAGCTTCTGCGCTTCTTCTGGTGTCTCAATCTCCGCAGGAGCAGACGGGGAGACAACTACCAATGCAGGCGCCTGTGCGACCGCTTCTGCGTCAGCCGCCGGCTCAGGCTCAGGCTCGCTCCGGCCGATAATTTTCTCGAGTGACTGCTTGATTTCGCTCAACGCTTTTGATCCGATATTCGGGATCGAAAGCAGGCCTTCGTCACCACGCGTGCTGTATTCCAGCAGCTGGCCGACGTTGATGACACCGGCCGCAACGATATGCTGTGTCACACGCGAAGACAAGCCCAGCTCGTCGAGCGACATGCCGTAGGCCTCGCGCGGAATTGCTGCAATCGCTGCTTCACGCGCCTGCCGTCGCTCTTCCAGAACTTGCGGCCGCACCGACAGACCGTCACCTGCCGCGAGCGCTTCTGCATGCGACTTGCGCCACTGATGCACCCCGTCCACAACACGCTTCACCAGGCCAAATTCTTCGGGTGAAAGCGTCTGCGGGAAAGCGCGCTGGCGAACCAGAAGTTCACGCAGGCTCGGGGCAGCAGCCACGACATCGGCGCCCAGCCATGCACGCGAACTTTCGTCGCTGTCGATCTGCTGCAGCGCTTCGTTTAGCGCTTCACTTCCACTTTTGATATCGATACGCCAGCCGGTCAGACGCGCAGCAAGACGCGCGTTCTGTCCCTCACGGCCAATGGCCAGCGAAAGCTGATCGTCCGGCACAATCACCGACGCATTCTTATTGTCGGCGCCTGGATGCACAGACATGACCTTCGCCGGTCCCAGCGCCTTCGTAATGAATACACCGGGGTCGGCATTCCATTCGATGATGTCGATTTTCTCACCACGCAGCTCCGTGATGATGCTTTGAATGCGGGCGCCGCGCTGCCCTACGCATGCGCCGACCGGATCAACACCTGCCTGCAACGCAGCGACGGCTACTTTCGATCGCGACCCAGGCTCGCGGCTGATCGCTTTGATCTCGACCGCTGCACCTGCGATTTCGGGCACTTCAATCTCAAGCAAACGCTTGAGCATGTTGCGATGTGCGCGTGACAGCAAAATCTGAGGTCCGCGCGACGTGCGCTTTACCTCTGAAACATAAGCGCGCACCCGCTGCTGCGCTTCATATTTCTCACCAGGCAGCATATCTTTACGCAACAACTGCGCATCGATGCGGCCAAGATTCACCGTCACGCCGGCTGGCGTCACGACTGTTACCGTGCCACTGACGATTTCGCCTTCGCGCTCGATAAACGAGTTGAACTGAAAATCTTTCTCCGCCTCGCGCAGCTTTTGCACAATGAGTTGCTTGGCATTTTGTGCTGCGATTCGGCCGAGATCTTTCGGCGTAACGTCAACCATGATGCAGTCACCCAGCACAGCATCCGGCTTTTGTTTCTGCGCGTCGTCAAACGTGACCTCTGTCCGTTCATCCAGGACGGAGTCGACCACTTCCTTTTCGACGAACACGCGCATATCACCGCTGTCGATATCGACCAGCGACGACACAGCCTGTGCAGCCATGACATTCGCATACTTGCGATACGACTGCACGATCGCCTGTTCGATCACCTTCGTAATGACCTCACGAGGCAACGTGCGCTCAGCGCTGATTTGGTTAAGGGCAAGGACAAATTCGCTCTTCATCGAATGGACTCAGCGTAGAAAAGCAAAAGTGGGCTTGCGACCCACTTCCGTTCACCGACACCTGAAGTTGAAACTCAAATATACCACGCAACCTTAAAATCGTCAAAAAACTTACTACAATTGCGCTATGTCCAGTCCTTCCACGGAGCAGCACCGGGCCATTGCCCAGAAACTCGGCCCAATTCCTGTCGCAGTCATCACAGTCAGCGACACCCGCACCCCGGATAACGACACCGGCGGAGACCTGATCACACAAAGAATCACCGCCGCAGGGCACACAGTCGTCTTCCGCACAATTGTTCGTGATGAACCTCTGCAGATCGATTCTCTGCTCGATCGCATCGTCGCTGAGACGACGGCAAAGCTGTTGCTGTTCACCGGTGGAACCGGGATTGCGCCGCGCGACACCACCTACGACGTCCTGTCGCGTCGTATCGAAAAAGTCATGCCCGGATTTGGCGAGTTGTTTCGGATGCTGAGCTACCAGGAGGTCGGCGCTGCCGCTATGCTCTCGCGCGCCACCGCAGGCACATTTCGCGGTCGCGTGATTTTTTCAATGCCGGGGAGTCCGAATGCAGTTCAGGTCGCGATGGATAAACTAATCGTTCCTGAAATCGAACATCTGGCCTGGGAGGTCGCCCGGTAGCTGTGCAGCACCCGGAAAAAGCGTCCTTGTCAGGGCGAAAGAAGCTAAAAAAAGCTACCTTCGGGAGTTGAACCCGAAACCTATCGCTTACGAAGCGATTGCTCTACCGATTGAGCTAAGGTAGCAGCGAACGAAGGTAAATTATAGACGCCTCAAATCGATTTGTCAACGTATTCACGTGCTGACTTTCTGATCTTGGCGGCAAACCGAAGCTGCACGAAGCTGCACGAAGCTGCACGAAGCTGCACATTGAGCCATATCCGCCAGCCATATCCGCCAGCGTCGCACCAGTTGACACATCCGTCTGCCTCCGTTACTATCTCGGCCTATGATATTGGAATCGTGCTTTTATGCCGGCTACCGGTTTTATGGCTACTTTAGCAAAGCTAATGTGAGCTTACTGGTGCATGGTTCAGGCACGACAAGGTAATCCGAAAGCGGAAATCCTTACGAAGCGCGGAGCACAGTAAGCTCCGCGCTTTTTTTGTGCCCCGAGTCTGCGAATCGAAGAATTCAGGATGCAAAGAAACGCGAACTGCGTATACGACAAGGAGTAAACAATATGTGGGTGCGAGGTGTTCGAGGCGCGACTTGCGCCGCTGCCAACAGCAAAGAATCCATTATCGAAACAACCAGGCAAATGCTGCAGCGAATCATCGCTGACAACGGCATGCAGCCAGACGAAATTGCCAGCGCATTTTTCTCGACAACGCGCGATCTGAATGCCGACTTTCCTGCCATCGCCGCGCGTCAGCTCGGCTGGACCGACGTGCCGCTTATGTGCATGCACGAGATGGATGTTCCTGGCAGCCTCCCAATGTGCGTCCGCGTAATGATTCACTGGAACACCGACAAGAAACCCAGCCAGATTCGCCACGTATACATCAACGGCGCCGAACGGCTCCGACCAGATCTGGTGCGCGAAGGCTGATTCAGCGGTGATCCTCCTTTTCGCTGACTTTTTCGCTGACTTTATTTCTTGACTTATCGCAGATACCCGGACGCATTCAAAAAACGATCCCGCTCAGGCTGATCAATCAGCCTTCCAAAAAACGTTTTTTGACAAAGCAAAAGACGGCCCATTTCGCTGGAAATATCAGGCTGAGCCTGAGCAATTGCAAAAATCTGACCTGAGCCGACTCACTGGTTCTAAAGGAACTCCATCACCATGACCTACAAAACCGACGACGTGCGCATCCGCGAAATAAAGGAGCTCGCCCCGCCCTCCCACCTGATGCGCGAATTCCCACTCAGCGACACTGCTGCCAAGGTAGTCTATGACGGACGGGACGCAATTCACAATATTCTGCACGGACAAGATGATCGAATGTTCGTCGTCGTCGGACCATGCAGCATCCACGACCCGCGTGCGGCCATCGAATACGCCGAACAGCTCAAGCCAGTCGCCGACCGCCTGGCGGATGACATCGTCATCGTCATGCGCGTCTACTTCGAAAAACCGCGCACGACCGTGGGCTGGAAAGGCCTTATTAATGATCCCCATCTCGACGGCTCATTTCGCATCAACGAAGGTCTGCACGTTGCCCGCGAGCTGCTGCTCGCCGTCACGTTGCTCGGTTTGCCTGCTGCTACAGAATATCTGGACACGATCGTGCCGCAGTACATCGCCGATCTGATCGCCTGGGGCGCCATCGGCGCACGCACTACTGAATCTCAGATTCATCGTGAACTCGCAAGCGGACTGTCATGTCCGGTCGGGTTCAAAAACGGCACTGACGGCAACATTAAGATTGCTTCGGATGCCATCATGGCCAGCCGCATGCCGCACCATTTTCTGTCCGTCACGAAAGGCGGCATCAGCGCGATCGTCTCCACTACCGGCAATCCCGACTGCCACATCGTCCTGCGCGGCGGCAAGGAGCCAAACTACGATGCAGCCAGCGTGCGCGCAGCCACACAGTTCCTGACCGGAATCGGCGTGAACCCGCGACTCATGATCGATGCTTCCCACGGCAACAGCAGCAAGAAGCACGAAAATCAAATCCTTGTCTCCGACGACATCGCTCGGCAGGTCGAACGT
>CAXNFZ010000191.1:0-5889 GCA_964201495.1 Chloroflexota bacterium
AGGGTATCCGGCGGCGTTGTATTTGCCGCGCTGCACGTCGTTTACCGTGCACGCGGACAGCGCCGTGGAATTTGTGGCGACGTGGGCGGCGACGGATCGCGACGGCGCGCCGAAGCTGGTGCGCCCGGAGGACTGCACGTTCGAGATTCGCGGCGGCGACAACGCCACGCGCCAGATCAACGGCATCCTGCCTCCGGGCTTCCCGTGCCATCGCCTCGTGATCGTCGAAGTGCTCACACCGAGCGGCAGCTGGTCGAGCTACCCGCCGCACAAACACGACGTGCACAGGGAGGACGCTGCGGGCAACGTGCTCGAGGCCGACCTCGAGGAGGTGTACTACTATCGCATCGACAAGCCCGGCGGCTTCGCAGTGCAGCGCGTGTACACAGACGCTGATTCGCCGCTGCATCGCGCCGGCCAGCCGATCGACGCAGTACTCGTCGCGCGCGACGGCGATGCGGTGCTGGTGCCGGAGGGCTACCATCCGGTGGCGAGCGCACCCGGCTACACCACCTACTACCTGAACGTGCTCGCTGGCAGCGCGCAGTCGCTGGCGAATGTCTATGACCCGGCGCACGCGTGGGTGAAGCACTCATATCGCGGCCTCGATCCGCGCGTGCCGTTTTACGGGAGGGACTGATCGAATGAGCGAAAATTTCAACGGCCCGCTGCACGAAATGGCGCGCACCACGCCGACGCAGTATCTGAACGACTCGTGCGCTGTGTCGGAGCTGGAATACGCGCTTGCGCGCGGCGTGAGCGGCGCGACGAGCAACCCGGTGATCGTGCTCAACACGCTGAAAAAAGAAATGCACTTGTGGCGTGAGCACATCGCCCAGATCGTGTGCGACAACCCGACATGGCATGAGACGCGCATTGCCTGGAAGGTGTACGAAGATCTCGGCCTGAACGGCGCGCGCATGCTGCTGCCGGTCTTCGAGGCGAGCGGCGGCGTGCTCGGACGTCTGTCGATTCAAACCGACCCGGCTGCCTACAACGATGCCGAGGCGACGCTGGCGCAGGCGATGTACTTCGCCGGTCTGGCCCCGAACATTCAGGTGAAAATTCCGTGCACGGCGGCTGGCATATCGATCATCGAAGAGGCGACGTTCCGTGGGGTGAATCTCAACGTAACCGTGAGCTTCTGCGTGCCGCAGGTGCTCGCGATCGGCGAGTCGATCGAGCGCGGTCTGTGCCGGCGCGAGGCCGCCGGCCACGACGTCTCGAAGATGCGGCCGTACGCCACCATGATGGTCGGTCGACTCGACGACTGGCTGAAGGTCGTCGCGAAGAAGCAGTCGATCGCGATCGATCCCGAGCATCTCGAGTGGCCGGGTGTGGCGGCGTTCAAGCGCGCGACGGAAATCTTCGCTGAGCGCGGTTACCGCACGCGCATGCTCAGCGCGGCGTATCGCAACTTCCTGCACTGGACGGAGTTCGTCGGAGGAGACGTTGCACTCACGATCCCGTGGGACTGGCAGGTGAAGTTCAACGATTCCGGCGTGCGTCCGGATCCGCGCATGCATCTGCCGGTCGATCCAGGAATTTTGCGCAGCCTCTCCACTGCGCTGCCCGAATTCCGCCGCGCGTACGAACCCGATGGCATGAGCGTGCGCGAGTTCGACACGTTCGGCGCCACGGTGCGCACGCTGCGCACATTTATCTCCGGCTGGCACGATTTCGTCGCCGTCGTGCGCGACTTCATGCTGCCGGATCCGGACCGGTAGGCATTGCACATTGCACATTGCACATTGCACATTGAGCATTGAGCATTGCACATTGAGCATCGTGCAAATACACGTTCGATCACGCGAATACGTGCATCCCAATGTGAAATGTGCAATGTGCAATGAAAAGGAGTTCTATGGCTTCTATGATTCGACTGACCATGTCCCAGGCGCTCGTCCGCTGGATGAGCGTTCAGTACAGCGAACGCGACGGCGCAGAGCAGCGTTTCTTCGCTGGCTGCTTCGGCATCTTCGGACACGGCAACGTGTCTGGAATGGGCCAGGCGCTGCAGCAATTTCCGGAGCTGCGCTACTACCAGAGCCGCAATGAGCAGGCGATGGTCAACAGCGCAGCGGCGTTCGCCAAGCACAGCAACCGGCTGCGCACGCTGGCGTGCACGAGTTCGATCGGCCCGGGGGCGACGAACATGATCACCGGCGCGGCGCTGGCGACGGTCAACCGTCTGCCGGTGCTGCTGCTGCCGGGCGACATTTTCGCGCGCCGCAACGTGGCGCCGGTGCTGCAGCAGCTCGAGAGTGAACACTCGCAGGACATCTCGGTCAATGACTGCTTCAAACCTGTCTCGCGCTACTGGGACCGCATCAACCGGCCGGACCAGCTGATCACGGCGCTGCCGGAAGTGATGCGCGTGCTGACCAGCCCGGTCGATGCCGGCTCGGTGACGCTCTGTCTGCCGCAGGACGTGCAAACCGAGGCGTTCGACTATCCGACGGTGATGTTCGAGAAGCGCGTCTGGCGCATCCCGCGCAACCGCGCCGACGTGGCGTCGCTGCGTGAGGCGATCGCGCTGATTCGCGCGGCGAAGCGGCCGATGATCGTCGCCGGCGGCGGCGTGCGCTACAGCGAAGCCACCGATGCGCTGCGCGCGTTCGTTGAGGCAACCGGAATTCCCGTCGGCGAGACGATGGCCGGCAAGGGCAGCCTGCGCTACGACCATCCGCTTTGTCTGGGCGGCATCGGCGTGACTGGCACTCCGGCGGCGAACGCGGTCGCTGCAGACGCGGACCTGGTGATCGGCATCGGCACGCGCTACAGCGATTTCACGACCAACAGCAAAACGCTGTGGGCCGACCCGAATGTGCGCTTCGTCAATATCAACGTGGCCGAATTCGACGCAGCCAAGCACAGTGGTGTGATGCTGGTCGGCGACGCGCGCGCCACGCTGGAGGAGCTGGGCACCGCGCTGCAGGGCTGGCGCGTCGACGATGCGCATCGCGCGCGCGCGGCGCAGCTGCATGACGAGTGGGAGCGGCAGGTCGACGGCTTCTATGCGATTCGAAATGCACCGCTGCCGAGCCAGAGTGAACTGATCGGCGCGATCAACGAACTCGGCGATCATGATGCCGTGCTGGTGAACGCAGCCGGCAGCCTGCCGGGCGACCTGCACAAATTGTGGCGTGCACGACACCCGTCGCAGTATCACCTCGATTACGGCTTCAGCACGATGGGCTACGAGGTGGCCGGCGGCCTTGGTGTGAAGATGGCGGACCCGTCGCGCGAGGTGTACGTGCTGGTCGGCGACGGCTCGTATCTGATGCTGGCGCAGGAGATTGTCACGTCGGTGCAGGAAGGCTACAAGCTGACCGTGATCCTGATGGACAACCACGGCTACAAGAGCATCGGCGGCTTGAGTCGCTCGCTCGGGCAGGGCGGCTTCGGCACGCGCTACACGTATCCGGAGGACGGCCGCGTGACCACGGACGAGTCGCAGGACCCGCGCGAGCTGCCGGTCGATCTGGCGACGAACGCCGAGAGCCTCGGCGCGCACGTGATTCGGGCCAGCGGCTACGCCGGCTTCGTCGATGCGCTGCGCGCTGCGCGCGACATTCCGCGCACGACGGTGATCCATATCGAGAACGACCGCTACCTCGGCGTGCCGGGCTTCGGGTGGTGGGACGTGCCGCCGGCCGAAGTGAGCGAGATGCCGACGGTGCAGGAGAAGCGCGCGGCGTGGGCGCCGCAGCGTGCGCAGGAGCGCAACTACTGACATGATCCAAATTGGAAACGCCCCCTGCTCGTGGGGCACCCTCGAAAATCAGGAAGCCAGCCCGATCGGCTACGCGCAGATGCTCGACGAGCTGAAGACGGCCGGCTACACCGGCAGCGAACTCGGCGACTGGGGCTTCATGCCGACCGACGGCGCGGCGTTGAAGCGCGAGTTCGACGTGCGCGGACTGACGCTGACCGGCGCATACGTGCCGATCGCCTTCGCGCGCGCGGAGGCGCACGCCGAGGGCGTCGAGCGTGCGGTGCGCACGGCGCAGCTGCTTGCGGCGGCGGCCGATCCTGCGGCGCCGCCGTTCATCGTGCTTGCCGATGATGCATGCAAAGTGCCCGGGCGACTCGCGAACGCCGGCCGCATCGGGCATCGCGAGATGCTGGACGACGCCGGCTGGCGCACGTTCGCGGCGGGCGTGGAAGCTGCGGCGCGGGCTGTGCGCGAGCGGGCTGGTTTACGCAGCGTGTTTCATCCGCACTGCGCCGGCTACGTTGAAACGCCGCAGGAGATCACCTGCCTGCTGGCGGCGACCAACCCAGACGTCGTCAGCATCGTGTTCGATACCGGCCACTATATGTACGGCGCCGGTCGCTCGCAGGCCGACGACGTGATCGACGCGCTGAACCGTTTTCGTGCGCGCATCGCGTATGTGCATCTGAAAGACTGCAGCCCGCAGGTCGCGGCGCAGGCGCGCGGCGAGCGCTGGGATTTTCTGACGGCAGTGCGCAACGGATTGTTCTGCGAGCTGGGGCAGGGCGGCGTGCCGTACGCCGAAGTCGTGCGCTGGCTGCGCGAGACGAATTACTCCGGCTTCGTCACAGTGGAGCAGGACGTGTTGCCGGGGATGGGTGCGCCGTACGAAAGTGCGCTGCGCAGTCGCGAATATTTGCGCACACTCGGACTGTGATGTCGCGGGTGACGCAGGCCCGCCCGCTGTCTACTATCACTATCTTCGTAACTACTCAGGCCTAAATCAGTATTTCCCGCGAAACGCGCTATTCCTTCCCCCTTCGGGGGAAGGAATAGCGCGTTTCGCGTTGGAAAATGGATGGCCTGAGTAGTTACCTATCTTCTATCACTACCCACTATGACCAACACACTTCATATCGGCCTGCTCGGGGCGGGCCGGATCGGAACGGTGCATGCGCAGACGATCGTGCAGCGCGTGCCTGGCGCGCAGCTGGTGGCGGTGGCTGACGTCAACGCTGCTGCGGCGCAGGCGCTGGCGGCGCGTTTCGGCGTATCACGGGCGGGTGCGGATTCGACGGAGATCATCGAGGATGCGTCGATCGATGCGGTGCTGATCTGCACATCGACCGACACACACGCGCCGCTGATCGAAGCTGCGTCCCGGGCGGGCAAACACATCTTCTGCGAGAAACCAGTGTCCATGTCGCTGGAAGCGACCGATCGTGCATTGGCGGCTGCGCGCGCAGCCGGGGTGAAGCTGCAGATCGGCTTCAATCGGCGCTTCGATGCGAACTACGCGCGCGTGCGCCGCGCGATCGTCGAGCGCGATATCGGCGATCTGCACATGCTGCACATCATCAGCCGCGACCCGGCGCCGCCGCCGATCGCCTACGTGAAGGTTTCCGGCGGCATCTTTGCGGACATGATGATTCACGACTTCGATATGGCGCGTTTTCTCACCGGCAGTGAGCCGACGCAAATATACGTGCAGGCGGCGGTGCGCGTCGATCCGGCGATCGGTGAAGCCGGCGACGTCGACACGGCTGTGGTGCTGATGCGCTTTGCGAACGGCGCGATTGTCACGATCGATAACAGCCGCAGGGCCGTGTATGGCTACGACCAGCGCGTCGAAGCATTCGGCAGCGCCGGCGCGATTCAGAGCGGCAATGTGTATCCAAACACGGCTGTGCTCAGCACCGCCGATTCCGTGCGCCGTGATCTGCCGCTCAACTTCTTCATGCAGCGCTATCTCGACGCCTACGCTGCCGAGGTCGAATCATTCGTCGACGCGGTGGCCAACGACAAGCCCGTGGCCGTCAGCGGCGACGACGGCCGAGCCGCCTTCGCCATGGCGGTTGCGGCGAAGCGGAGCCTGGAGAGTGGGCAGCCGGTGCGGATCGAGTAGGAATAGCTGGTGATAGTGATAGTGGATAGTAATAGTGGATAGTAAT
>CAXNFZ010000192.1:0-5872 GCA_964201495.1 Chloroflexota bacterium
GCCCTGCTGTCGGATCTGTTCGGCGCGTGAGCCGTCGCCGGCGCCGCCGATGCCGTGGCAGGCGACGCACTTCTGCTCATAGAGTGCGGCGCCACGTTCGGCGGATGGCGGCGTGAGCGGGTAAGCCTCGCCGTCGGCGGGGGGAGTGGGAATGACGGCGGGCCTGCTGAGGTCGATGTTGCGAATGCGCGAGTCCGTGGCCGTCGAACAGGCGGCGAGCAGCGTGACGAGCGCGGCTCCGGCGAGCAGCGCAAC
Source organism: Chloroflexota bacterium (assembly GCA_964201495.1). Lineage (GTDB taxonomy): Bacteria > Chloroflexota > Anaerolineae > J036 > Brachytrichaceae > CANJQH01. The sequence goes on from CAXNFZ010000192.1 coordinate 256, forward strand.
GATGGGGGAACGATGAGCAAATTTCACGACAGCACCTTTGCGCCGCACTGCGGGCAAAACTTGTCATCCTGTCGCAGGACTGCGGCGCATGCGTCGCAGCTGCGTGTTGAGCTTGCGCGCAGCTGCGCGATCTGATCTTCGATTTCGCGCACGATGTCGCGCGACTGCGAGTTCGTCGGCGCTGTCTGCATCGATTCGATCTCCTGCAGCAACTGCGCGCCGCGTGCGAGCAGAGGAGTGCGGAGCGCCTTGTAGTCGTCGGCTTCGATCTTTCCGGTGCGATGGTCGAAATCGAGTTCGCGAATATTGCGCACGACAGCAGCACGTTCAGTTTCGAGCAATTCGAGCGGGCTGGGCGGTTCGACTGCCGGGCGGCGGCGATCCAGAAGCGGGATGGCGACGATGGCGCCGAAGAGCAGCGTCAGTGCCAGGCCGAGGATGAGCGTGCTGGGTTCGAGAGAGATGTTCATTGGGCGAGTACGGTTTCGATATGCTGCGACAGCGCTGCTTCGTTCGTGCCGCCGATGATGACCTCAGCTACGCGGCCCTCGCGGTCGATGATGAACGTTTCAGGCGCGGCAGTGATGCGGTAGGCGGTGCTGATTTTCTGCTGCACGTCGATGCCGTTGGCGTAGGTGATCGCGTAGCGCGTCAGGTAGCGCATCGCTTCGGCTTCGGTGTCGAGGTAATCGACGCCGATGAAGACCACGTCGCGGGTGCGATATTTTTCATAGACGCGCTGCAGATCTTCTGCCTCGATATGGCACTCCGGGCACCAGGAGCCCCAGAAGTTGATCACCACGATCTGGCCGCGCAGCGAAGAGAGCGTCACTGTTTCGGGCAGATCCGCGCGATAACCGGCGTAGAGCGCGAGCGAGAAATCCGGCGCCGGCGAGCCGATGGTCGGACGTTTCCCCTTTTGACCTGCCAGGTCGAGAGCGACGACCATGAGTCCGACGACTGCGCCGATGACGAGGGCGGCGACGGCGATGCGAAGGATGCGCGCGTTCATAGGCCGGCCTGCACCTCGTTTTCGATTCGAGTGGTGTAAGAGTCCGTTGATGCCGCTGCCGTGACCGGACCTGCGGCGCGCGTGCGGCGCGCGGACAAGCGCTGGGCGGCGATGATGCCGCCGCCGATCAGCATCAGTGCGGCGCCGATCGGGGCGATCCAGAGCACGAGCGTGCCGCCGGCTTTGGGCGGTTCCTGCAGCACTGTGCTGCCGAAGCGGTCCTGAAAGTACAGGACCACCTCGCCGGTCGATTTTCCAGAATCGAGCTGCGCGCGAATTTCTCCCTTCCACTGCAGGCAAGTTTCGGTCGGGCAGTCGGCGAGATTGCGGCCGGAGCACGTCGGGCAGTTGAGCTTCTTGGCGATGGCGCGCACGTCGTCGTCGAGCTCGGGAGAAGGCGACTGTGCATAGAGCGACGACGCCGGCGCCGCAGACAGTGCTGCGAGCGCAAGGACGCAGGCGACGATGGATTTCATGCAGCAACTCCGGCGACTTCTGTGCGGCGCGCCTGCTCAGCGGAGCGTGCGGTTTCCCAGTTCCAGAAACTCATGACGAAGCCGAGCACCATGACGATGCCGCCGGCCCAGATCCAGTTAATGAACGGATTGATATAGACGTGGAACGATGCCTGAGCACCGCTCTTGTCCCAGCCGGCGAGCAGCACATAGACCTCTTCGTTGAACGAACCGGTGATGTCGGCGATGGTGGCCGTGTGCTGCTGTACCGGATAGAAGTCGCGGTGCGGGTATACGCCGCCGAGCGTGCGACCGTCCGCAGTTTGCACGAGCACTGCCGCCTGCGTCGTTTGACAGTCGTCGAATTCGCAGGCGACGGGAGCAATGCCGCGATAGGTGAACGAGTATTCGCCGATCGTGAACGTTTCATTGAGGCGCACGCTGCGAATATTGTCGATGCCATAGAAGCCCTTGCCGAGAGCGCCGATGGCCATGAGCACCACGCCGAGGTGCACCAGGTATCCGCCGTAGCGACGTTGATTGCGCTGCAGCAGCCGCAGCATGGCGGTGGGCGCGGATTCCTGCATGGTTCGGATGCGCGCCTGCGCGCCGCGGCCGTATTCGAGCAGCGTCTGTGCGAAGGTGTAGATGGTGAAGAACATGCCGACCAGGGGCAGCGCCTGGGTGCGTCCGGAGACGTAGAGAAGCGCAGTGCCGATGACGGCGACGATGATCGGCACGACAGCCATGCGTCCGACAGCGCGGGCGCTGGCGCGCGCCCAGGCCATCAGCGGCGCGATGCCCATCAGCACGACGAGAATCATCATCTGCGGGCCGGCAACCTGATCGAAGAAAGGTGGGCCGACGGTGATCTTCGTGCCGCCGATACCTTCGCTCAGAATTGGAAAAATTGTGCCGATAAAGACCGTAAAGGCCGTGCTGACGAAGATCACGTTTTGCAGCAGGAACATGCCCTCGCGGGAGAAAGCGGCGTCGAGCGTGTTTTCACTTTTGAGCGTGTCGAGACGCGTCAGCCACAGCGCCGTCGAGGCGATGAGCATGACCGCCATCGCACCCATGAACCACGGGCCGATGTTCGAGGCGGCGAACGCATGCACGCTGGTGAGCAGGCCGCTGCGGATGAACGCCGTTCCGAAGAACATGCTGGCGAACGTGACGAGCATGAGGAAGACATTCCAGTTCTTAAACATGCCGCGCTTTTCCTGAATCATCTGCGAGTGCAGGAAGGCGGTGCAGAGCAGCCAGGTGATGAACGGCATGTTTTCGCTGGGATCCCAGCCCCAGTAGCCGCCCCAGCCAAGCACATCGTGCGCCCAGCGGCCGCCGAGCACCAGGCCGACGGTGAGCAGCACCCAGCCGACGAGCGTCCAGCGACGCGAGGCGACGAGCCAGGCATTGTCGGTGCGGCGGGTGATGAGAGAGGCGATGCAGAAGGCGAACGATGGAAGCAGGCCGGTATAGCCGGCGTACAACATCGGCGGATGAATGATCATGCCGGGGTGGCGCAGGAGCGGATTGAGGCCGCGGCCGTCGGCGGGCGGAAAGTCGACCCGCACGAACGCGTTCGCCAGAAAAAGTTCGAGCCCGATGAAGAATGCAAGCACCAGTGCGCTGGCCATCGTGACGTGCGGCAGCAGCGCTTTTTCACGGCGCCAGTCACGCAGCATGACTGTAGCGACGAACAGGCTCATGATCAGGCACCAAAAGAGAATCGAGCCTGCCTGCGATCCCCAGAGTGCCGTAAATCGAAAGACCAGTGGTGTGGCGATGCTCGACACCTCGGCCACATATTTCACGCCGAAGTCGTGCGTGAACAATGCGTACCACAGGCCAAAGCAGCCGAGCAGCACGAGTGGAAAAGTGAGAATGGCGGCGTAGCGCGCACTCTGCACGAGGCGTTCATCGTTGCGGGATGCGCCTGCGACGGAGACGACGATGGCGTAGATGCAGAAGAGCAGAGCAAGCCAGACGGCGAGGTGACCGAGATCTGTAAGCATAGCGACGCGCAAAATATAGCACGTGGAGCGGTTTAGGGATGAAGTTCTGAAGACCAGCAAAGTTGGGTCGGAGATAATGCTCGCGCAATGAGACCTTTGATTTTGATCACGAACGACGATGGTGTGCGGTCGCCTGGCTTGCATGCGCTGGCAGAGTGTGTTGTCGATTTTGCTGATGTGGTGATTTCGGCGCCGCTCGATCAGCAGACGAGCATGAGCCGCGCCAAGCGCCGGCCGGCTGGCGGCGGTGTGATTCACACCTTTGCGTTCGAGATCGGAGGTCGTTCACACGTGGCGCACGGCGTCGTCGGCACGCCGTCGATGTCGGTGCTTCACGGAATTCTGGAGATCGCGCCGCGGCGGCCGGATTTGTGCCTGAGCGGCATTAATTACGGCGAGAACATCGGCTATGCGCTGAGCACCGGCGGAACGGTCGGCGCAGCGATGGAGGCGGGAGCGTTCGGCGTGCCGGCGATCGCGGTGTCGCTGGAGACGCCGATGACGTTGAACCACAGCGAGGAATATCCGCCGTTGAACTGGGGGCCGACGCAGCATGTCGTGCGGAAGCTGGCGCAGGAAGTGCTGGCGAACGGCTGGCCGGCCGAAGTCGGTGTGTACAACGTAAACGTTCCGTCTGATGCGACGGAGGCGACGGCTGTGCGTTGGACGCGCCAGAGTCGGATGAATTATTACCAGTGGTCGTCGACTGGGGTGCGCGACTGGTCGCAGCCGCATGGTTTGCACGTCGACAAAATTGCGGAAGGGAGCGAGCAGGATTCGGACGTGCGAGCGCTGGCGATCGACCGCGTGGTGTCGGTGACGCCGCTGGTGCGCGAGCTGACGGCGCTCGGTTCGTGGGCGGCAAGAGCGGCGCGGACAGATGGCTGACGGTCGGGCGACGCAAGCGCTGGGCGACGCTTGCGTCGCCCCTACGAAATGCTGGCCATTGCGTCTTCGGCGGTGGCGCCGCCCAGGCGGCGATATGCGTACAGATATAAATCGCGTGCAATGGCGGTGGTTGGTGCAGCGAGGATGACGCCGGGCAGGCCGAAGAGCGACGCGCCGATGAGCAGCGTGACGGTCAGGATCGCTGGATGGACGCCGACGGCGTTGCCAATGATGCGCGGCACGAGCACGTTGTTTTCGATCTGCTGAATGACGATGTAGATCACAGCGACCGTGATTGCCGACACCGGGCCGCCGAGCACAGCAGCGACGATCATGCCGGGGATCATGCCGAGCAGCGCGCCGACCATCGGCACCAGTTCGCAGATGCCGGCCCAGATTGCCAGCAGCAGGATGTAGTCGACGTCGATGCCGGGCACGAGGTCGGCGATGCCGAGCGAGACGCCGACGGCGACGCCGATGATCAGCCCGAGTGTGATCTGGCCGCGCAGATAGGCGCTGAGGGATCGGTCGACGATGCGCACGGTGTGCCATACGTCGGCGCGAATGCCGTAATTCAGCAGGCGATTGACGAAGGCGAGCATGCGGCGCTGTTCGTTCAGCAGATAGAACATCCAGACTGGAAGAATGAGCAGGCCGACGACAAAGCCGAGGACGCCGAGGATCTGTGTGATGCGCGCGGCGACGAAGGTGAGTGCGTTGCGCGCTACCGTGCTGGCATTGGCCTGGATTGATGAGAGCGCAGAGGCGATGCTCTGTTCGATGAGTGGCTCCAGCGAATCCGGCGTAATTTCGTGGTACTCCTGCACGCCGCGGCTGATCCAGACCTGCAGCGTGGCGATGCTCGGAGCATTCTGCACGAGGCGCTGCACCTGTTGCACGAGTGCTGGAATGATGAATACCAGGAGCAATGCTCCGACGATTGCGGCTGTCGCATAGACGATCAAGACGGCTGCCCAGCGCGGCAGGAAGCCCGCGAGCCGGTTGACGGAGGGCGACATCAAATAGGCAAGGATCAGGCCGATGGCGAAGGGAGTCAGCGCCGGGCCAGCGGCGTTGATGAGAGCACCGACGACGACAAGTGCAGCAAGCGCCAGGCCGAATTGCGCGGCGCGGCGTGGGGGCACGTTTGAGAGCAGATTCGGCATGGGCAAATTATGGACTGTTCGGAACGATTCTGGCGTATGTGAAGGGGGCATCCGCAGTTAGGGACAAATTTCTACAGC
>CAXNFZ010000193.1:0-5824 GCA_964201495.1 Chloroflexota bacterium
AAATTTCCATCGTTGACTTTCGACGCCGAGTAACTGGCGCTCGTCTGACTGCTGCTGCTGGCGTTAAGCAGCGTCAGCGGTGCCACAGCCCAAACTTCCACTTCAGCGAGCCGTAAATTACACCTGGCGCTGCACGTACTATCGCCCGACATGTATACCCGCACGCGATCTGCGCGGATGTTGCTCGGCACAGCAACGGATTTCGTGGGATTCGCAGACGACGCTTTTGCGATCACGCTGCTCCGCCAAACTTCGTTCCCTGCGTTGTAGAGAATAACCTGAAACGGGTGGTAGTAATTGTCGGAGTAACCACCGAAAATCGAGTGCACGCTCACGTTGGCGATAGAACTGCTGCCTTCCATGATGTCGGCCTGCCACCATGGGTTCCGTTCTTCGGTCGTCTGGTTGTACGAGCTGAAGCTGCCGTCGATGGCCGCGCTCGCCCCATAGCCGCCGTTGGTGCTCTGCGTTGCAGTGATCAACGTGAGTGCCGAAGGTCTGCCCGGGTCATACGTCGCAGTGATATTCCCGGTGGCATCGAGCGACACACGCCGGTCACCGCCGATCGTGAACAACGTCCTGCCGGGCGTGGCAGTGCGGAACCATAGTCCGACAGTGTTCGCTTCTTCACCACCCTGCCACGGTGCAGACAGCGTCTGACCGGAGACGAACTGCAGCCCTTGCCCAATCCGGCCGGACACGACCGCGCCAGGACAATTCGGTGAGACACAGTTCAGCCTGTAGAAGCCCGTATCATCGCGAAATTCGGAGGAGCCGGCCGGTTCATCCAAGCGCAGCAGTATGCCGGTACGCGTTGCCAGGTATTGCGCCATCACCAGATCGGCGCTGAACGCGCTCTTGTATGCCAATACTTCGTCGATGCTGCCTGCAAATGGCACGGCGTTCTGTCCGCTGACGACATAGTCAAATCGCACATCCGTCAGGCCAGTGCCTTCCTGGGAATAATCCCCGTTCGGCTCATCGCCCCAGAAGCGACGCACGATCATCGTGTCATCTGCAGGATCCTGCGTATCATTGTCTCCTTCGTCCTCTTCCCAGAGTTCGATGCCGACGCCAGGTTCCCACGCATGAGGAGCGCCGAATTGATTCGGACATTGATTTCCCCACGTGTGGGTTTCACCTTCATCCCAGTTCTCGTCATAGCAGAAATATCGCTTCATGCCGTCGGCCTCACGGACGAGCAGCGTCCCCTCTGAATGGGAACTGCCCGGGTCGCCCTCATTACGTATGTAAATACTCGTGAGATCCAAATTCCACTTGTTATCCGAACGTCCAAGCAGAAGTTTGTAATTCGAGGCGTTCGGCTTTCTGCCGGCAAGATCCACGCTGCTTCCAACCTGCACACCGTTGACGAAAAAATACACCGTCGTCCCGTCGAATGTCACAGCAACCTGCTGCCAGATATCGAGCGTGAGCACATCGGTGAGTGTGGTCGTCTCCTTCCAACCGTCGGAAGCGCCGAAGCCGAAGCGCAATCTTCGCCCGACCCGCTGCAAGGACGGCATGCTGTTCGGATCTCCGCTGTTGTTTCCAATCAGTCCCTGCGGAGCCGAGTTGTATGCAAAACGCGCCCCATTTTCCGGTTTGATCCACATGATCAACGTGAGGTTGCCGTCGTTGAAATTCAGCGAAGTGCTCGACGCGATGTTGTACCAGTGCCTTTCGTCCATGTCGAAGCCGTCCATATTTTCACTGCGCGGAGACGACAGCTCGGTGTAACGAAACCCTTTGCCCAATATGCCGGGTTTGAGCGCTGGACAAGAGCCGCTTCCGTTTCGATAGTACAGGTCCCAGTACTGATACGAATTCGAGGTCTCGCATGTCACAACGTTTGCCGCCGACGACAAGTCCGTCGGGCGAAAGGTTCCGCCGCTGTCGAAGCTGAGGTTCAGCACTGGCCGCGCAGCCAGCATCGCCACCTCAGGCCCTGCCAATGAACGGTTGTACATGCGCAGATCGTCGATTTCGCCTTTCCAATACGTGGTGTTCTTTCCACTCTGGCCGATGCGCAGCGCATGTGACGAATCGACCAGCACCGGCGTGGCGTTGAACGACCCAGTCGCCCGCGCCACGCCGTTCACATAGCCGGTCCATCCGCTCGTCGAAACGACATACGCCACGTGGTACCACTGACCGGTGGCGTAGTTGAAGTTCATTCTTGCGTCAGACGTCAACCACCTCGCACCATCGCCGATCTGCGCAGTGATGCGATTGCCCCCCATAAATTTCATCTCGAATCCGTAATCAGTCGGCCCACGCGAGCCGAGCACCGCGAGGGTGTTCGTCCCATGATTCGGGCGCACCCAGGCTGCCACGGTGTATTGGCCAACGATCGCCGCAGGCGAAATCGACAACGAGTCATTGGAGCCGTCGAATGTCGCGGCGTTGCCGCTGATGCCGGCCACACCCGCCGTCGGGCATGCGTTGCCGCTGCACGTCGCCGTGCGCGCCGGGACCACGCCGGAATAGTCCGCGTATGTCGTCGTGCCGGCGCCTTCGTCGAATTTCAGCCATGCTTCGGCAAAACCAGATTGTTCGCGCCGATCCTGGATGCTCGCCTCTGCAGCCTGCGTAAGCTCGTACAAGCCCGTCGCCGCATTCGCCGCCACGCTCACCGTTCCATACAGCGTCTTCGTCTCCTGGGGCTCTAGCACGAAGGCCTGCGGAGCAATATCGCTCGACAACCCGCCTGCCATCTGTGTGGTCAGTAATCCGTTGGCATAGCGATTCAGCAGCTCATTGCCGACCGTGCCCTCGTAGGTCAATGCATCGCCCGGCGCCACGACGAGGTCGTCGGCACTGTAATTTCCATCCCGCAGCCGAACCACTTCGGACGCGTTCAATGCGCGATCGAAGACCGCGAATTCGTCGAGCAGGCCGTTGAAATTCTTGCCCGGGGTCGGCAACCCGCCGATGTGCCAGTCACCACTGCCGCTGAATGACGCCGCCGCAACATTCTCCGCCGCCAGCGCACCATCACGATAGATTTTGCGCTGGCGCGAAACCGCGTCGTAGGTGCATGCCCAGTGGTGCCAATTCGTATCGGAATAGGCCGGCGTCTGCACGGCATCCCCCCCGAAGTCGCAGACAAAGGTATTGGAACTTCCGAACCCGATCTGCAACAGGCTGTTCTGGCCCTGCGTCCCTGCACCGAAGGCAAAATCGTCGTTGCCGGCGGTATCGCGCTTCGCCCAGAGCGCCACTGTCCAAGACACATTGGCAAGCTCGAACGGCGCAGTGCTGACGATCGCATCGCCTCCGTCGAAGCGCGCGGCGTTGCCATACACCCCCGAAATGCCTGTGGCCGGACACGTACTTGCAGATACACACGTTCCGCCTGCATTGTGGCCGGAGGAATCGGCAAACGCCTGCGCATCCGCCGCAACATCCATGCGCCACAGCAACGCCGGCGCAGCGACTTCCTTTACCTTTGAGGCATACGTCAGCACCTTCAGTTCGGAAGCCACGCGCGGGTGGAAGCCGTAGGTCTTCTCCAGCGCGTCGGTGATGCCGTCGCCGTCGCCGTCGATCGACAGCGGATCGGAGGTCACCCAACTTCTCAACTGGCCAGCGGCCGTAATGTCGTAGACGAACTCCCAGCCGTCGATCTCCTGCTTGTCGGTCAGGCCATCGCCGTCGGTATCCGTCAGGCGTGGCTTGGTGTTAAGCACAATTTCGGCACGATCCTGGACGCCGTCGTTGTCGGTGTCCGCCCGCGCAGGATCGGTGCCGAGCTGCAGCTCGACGTAATCCGACATTCCGTCGCCGTCAGAATCCCAACGATTGTCATTCGGGTCATTGCCGCCGTCGACGATGTTGCGCAGGCCGTCGCCGTCCGCATCCTTTTGGCGCGCAAACGGCAGGTCGCCGTCCTTCGCCCAGGTGAGCGTGTAACCACCGTCGGCGCCCCCCTCTGTATTTCTGGTCGGCGTGGTCGCGACGAAGCTGTCGAAGGTCGTCGGGAGCACGTCGTAGCGCAGCACACTTCCCAGCGGCAAGAACGTCGTGGCCTTGTCCGCGACGATGCTGCACATCGAATATGGAAGAATGGGGATCGGGAAACACTGCTGTGCAGGTACGACCTGTCCTTCCGCCAGCCCGACCGGCAACTCGCGGTTCACGCCGGTCTGCACCAGTATTTCGCGAGACGTGATCTGTGCGCTGCGCTCAATCTTGAAGCGCGGGGTGCTTCCCCCTTCGACACTTTCCCAGTCTCCAGCGCCGCCCAGCTCGAGATCCTCGTGCAGGTCAGCCTGCCTGTTCTCGAGCTGCAGTTCATAGACGAACTGGGATCTCTTCAGATTGTCCGTGTTGTATTGCCATAGCCATGGGATTGCCAGTGGATCGATTCCCAACGGAACGATCGCGGCGTCGATTTCCTCGGCGCTGTGATAGACGGTATTCAGTTGTATCGTGTTCTCGACGTCGAGACGGACCGACGCATCCGCACCGACGACCGTTCCGACGCTCGGATCGACGAGTGTGAACATGTCACCCAGATTCGGAAACTGCAGACGATCGTCGCTGTTCAGGTTGCCGACGAGCGAACGACGCGAGTAGATAAAGTTCTTGATGAACTCCTTAAGCAGTCCGGAGATGCCCTGACAAAAACGCCTGCCGAAATCCGTTTCGCCGAATGCGACGCCGTTGCGATTCGCGACGTCAGCTTTGTCGAGCGCCCAGCAGACGGCGAAAATCACGCCGTCGATGAGCTGTATCACAGACTGCAGCACCGGACCGAAACCAGGAATAAAAAAGATCGCATACATGATCACCGCTGTAATGGTGGCCGCTACAGCGTTCGCTGCGATGTCGAAAAATGCTGCCGAGCCGAAGGCAACGTGACTCATCGCCATCTGAGCGAACGCCAATCCCCACGTGGCCCCAATTTGCAGCACGAGAAAAAACTCGGGCATGTTTTCGGCTAGTTTCTGCGCTCTCTCTGCTCCCAGAATAAATTCGGTCAACGCGTTGCTTTTGAAGACCGTCTCGACGGCGTGTTGATAAAACCTCACGATTCTCGTCACGCCCATCGTTACGCCGATCGCATGCGAAACGCCCGTATATACGTCCAGCACATCGCCGTAAATTCCGCCGACGGTGCCCAGTACGGCAATGAGCACGATCGCGCCCACCGCGAATTCGGCTGCGTATTTCGTCGCAGTGAGTTGATATTTGGAATAAATCAGGTTGAGGCTTTTTGAAATTCTCTTCGTGTCATAGGCCACGCCCGCCAAAATTTCTGTGATGGCCTCTTCCGCCTCCGCCGCTGTTACCGACGAAGCCGATTCCAACGCCAGATCGGATTGGAACGCCGCTTCGTACAACGCCAGTGCCATCGGATCGATGTAATTCTGAACCAGAAGCCCTGGATCCAACAGATTAACACTCGCTTCGCCGATTGCACTGTCCAGCTCCGACTCCTCACCCGCTATGAATCGTCCGCCTTCTTCGAGCAACGGATTCGAGCTGCCACTCGACAAAGACAGATAGGTACCCTGCAGGAGCAATATCAGAGCGGGCCGACGTGTATCGGATTGGTCGACGAAGCGAGTCTCGAAATCGCTCGCCAGCTTCGTCGCCCATTCGTCCAATGGATACGATTGCCACTCGCCGTTCACGTAGCGATACGGCGCCCAGTTCAGGCCGACGATCGTCTGCTGCGGCACGCTGGAGGGATTCATGTCGACCATCAGCAACGCACTGGTAGACGCAGCTGCCTGGGCAAACTCAATGGATCGAGAACGAACCTCGCGCGCGTACAGCAGAAGCGGCGCGCTGCTCACTGGATTTCCGGATGTCA
>CAXNFZ010000194.1:0-5769 GCA_964201495.1 Chloroflexota bacterium
GGGATGGCCGATGGATTTGAGCGAGACCAGAAAGATCAGAAAAACACAGCTTCTGAGTCATCGTAACTATTCAGGCCAGTCTATTTCCCCGTCGCGAAACACGGTGATCCTTTTTTCGAAGGGGGGGAACTATCGTATTTTGCGGGCAATATCGACTTAAGCCTGAGCAGTGACGTGACGAGTAATTACAGCGATTCGGGCCCGGACCGGTAATGTCTGTGAAGGGAGTGCGCAAAGCCCAATTGGTATCCGCAAAACACGCCATCGCCCGCCCCCAAAGGGGGCGGGCGATGGCGTGTTTTGCGGGTTTCATCAATTCAGTTTTGAGCACTCCCCTGTGAAACATACCGGCCTGAGCAGTTAAAGCGACATGCAATTTGTTGCGATGCGAGGCAGGCACTAAAAAATATGAATCAGGATTCTGCAATCACGACCGTCGCGCTTGCGTCGTTCGAGTACAAGCCGGCGTCGACGTTGAAGCGCGTGATGTTCATCGTGATCGGCACCGTGGCGCTCGGGCTGGGTATTCTCGGCGCGTATCTGCCGGGCATGCCATCGACGGTCTTTTTTCTGATTGCGATCGGGAGCTATACACGCGGCTCGGAGCGGTTGTATCGCTGGATGTTGTCGCGTACGTGGCTGCAGGGGCCGCTGCGCACCGCACTGAGCTATCAGCAGCACAAGGCAGTGCCGGTGGGCATCAAAATCTTCGCGCAGTCGGTGGCGTGGTCATCCGCTTTGTTTTTGATATTCAGCGGACGCACGCTGATTGCGCAGTGCATGGGCATCGCACTGGCGTTGTCGTGCAGCATCGCGATGGCGTTGCTGCGCACGATGGCCGACGGGCGGGCGCCGCGCCGGTGGACGGCATCACGGCGCGATATGTGGGCGCAGCTCGGATTCGGTGCGCTGGCGGGCGGAATTGCTGCCACAGGCTGGCTGCCTTTCGCAGCAGGAGCGTGGCGGTTCGCTGCGAATTTCAGCCCGTCGCCGGCGTTTGCGCCGGCCGGCGTGCCGTTGCTGGTGATCGGTGCGCTGACGTTCGGACTGGCCGCAGGCATGGCCTATGCAGCGCTGCGGCGCGCACTGCCGGCGAATCAATGGCTGTGCGGCGTCGTGTTCGGCGCGGCTTGTGCGGCGCTGATTGCGCTCTTCGTGGGAGCCACCAGCACTGAACTCCGAGCAGTTTCTCTGGCGATCCCCGGCCTGATCGGTATAACGATCGTCGCGGCAGGGCTGGCGGCGAGCCTGATTTTCGGGCAGTTCGAACGGGTCAAAGCCTGAGCTCGGTGCGGATGAGCGGGCTGACGCGGCGTGCTCGCTCGGGCGCGGGTGCGTCACAGCGGTTTGGATGCAGCAGGCCGGCGAGCAGCTCGATGTCGTCAATGAGTGAGTCTCCAAGATCGGCGACGTAAATCTGATTCAGGTACGTGGCAGGAATATCGCGCCATACGGGCATGTCGGCGATTGCAACGAAGGCTTCGACTGCGTCGTCCAGGCTGCGGCTGGGCAGTCCGAGCACGAGCATTTCCGGCTGTACCCAGACCACGTCGTCCCAGCTGTTTATGGCATCGTCGTCGTCGAGCGCCGGGCGGCCGCCGGCGGCTGTGACGGCGGCCGAAGTGATCTGCGTATGGCGCATCAGCGGCTGCAGCATTGCGAGCACGACGACGGACGGATGATGTTGAGCGCCATCCAGGCGCGTCTGCAGATTTATGAGGCGGGCGCCTGCGGCGGGGCTGAGCTGTGTCGAGAGGTCTGAAGGTTCGTTGGACATGGTGTTTATCCTCGTCTGATTTTGACTTGCCGTAACTACTCAGGCCTAAATCAGTATTTCCCGCGAAACGCGCTATTCCTTCCCCCGAAGGGGGAAGGAATAGCGCGTTTCGCGTTGGAAAAATGGATGGCCTGAGTAGTTACGACTTGCCTTATCTTGATTTGTCGTCGGCGACGGCGGCATCAGTGCGACCCTGATTTCCGCCGCGCACGACGTATTCGTGTCGGCGCGCAGCCCCGTCATCGGCAGCCGCTTTCGCCGCCGCTGATCACGCAGGGAAGCGTGACGGGTTTGGCGAAATAGCCGCGCACGAGGGGGCGCATGTCCTCGTTGCTATGGCGGGCGAGGGCATCGAAGAACGCATCCTGGCTGGTGATCGAATACTGCTGCGCACCGTAATAGTCGCGCAGCATTTCGTCGAAGCGTTCGCGGCCGAGCTTCTTGCGGACGTCGTTCAGGAAGAGCAGGCCGCGCTGGTAGACGCCGGTAATGTAGGCCGACGAGTCGGCATATTCGGCCAGCGACAGATCGATCGGGCCGACCGGTCGGCGCGAAGTGATGTAGTGCGTGAACCACCAGTCGCTGTCGGCGTCGTAGTAGGACTGATAAAAGCGCAGCTCGGCCATGCGGGCGAAGGATTCGTCGAGCCAGGGGGCGCGAATCTGGTCGCTGCCGACGACATTGAACCACCACTGGTGGGCAGTTTCATGGACTGTAGTGGCGATGAGGTCATGGCGGCTGCCGCGGCCGGGGTAGCCGTCGTAGAGAATCGAGCCGAGGCCGACCATCGCGCTGTACTCCTGCCCTTGTTGTCGGCCGGTTTCGACGATGCGAAGTGAGGAATAGGGATACGGCCCGTAGAGTTTCGTGAACAGCTCGACGGCGCGTGCGGCGGTGATCAGCACGTCCCCGCCGTGTTGTTTGTGCGCGGGGTAGCCGTAATGAATGTACGTGACGCCGTTTTGCACGAGTGTTTCGACCGAGTATGAGTCACTGGCTGCGAATGCGAAGACGCGCGCCTTCTGCAGCGAATAGTTCCACAGGCGCCCCTCGCGACGTTCGTCGCCGGCTCCGGCGACGATGATGTCGTCGGGTGCGAGGATCGAGACTTCGTAATCGGCGAGTTCGGACGTGTAGGGGTCGCCGATGGGAACGTAGGCCGGCGTGTCCCATGCGCCGTTGCGGAAGGGAGCGAGCATGACGTACCAGTGGCCGGCGGTGAGGCTGTAAGGGCCGCGCGACGTATCGTCGCCGCCGATGCCGGCGACGACTTCCTGGAGCGGAATCCTGATCGTGAAGTCGAAGGCGATCGCGATAGCGTCGCCGGCGGCCAGCGCGGCAGGCAGCTGAACGACCAGCATGGCGTCGTCGAGAGAAAACGTGAGCGGCGTGTCGGCGCCGTGGATGCGCACGTCGCGTAGTTCGACGGCGCCGGCGCGGCGGGCCGGCGGCACGTTGAAGCGCACCTCGTTGAGTGGACGGCCGGCTGGATTGACGAAATCGATGCGCTGCTGTGCGGTGATCACGCCGGAGGCGTAGTCGAGCGTGGCGTTGATCGAATAGAGCGTGCGTTCCGGCGCGGTATCGAGCCGGGAGAGTTCTTCACCGGCAGCGCTGCCAGTGTTGTCGTCGGCTGGCGCGGAAGACTCCGACAGCTGGAAAGGCACGCCGGAAGAACCACTGCGCGAGCAGGCGCTCAGAGCAAGGGATAGCAACAAAAATGCCCCGAAGATCTTGTGGATCATGCGGGGCAATTGTAGGGGATGGCCCTCGAAATTGTGCTTGTGGCAACGAAGCGGGCTTGAATCGATGCTTCCGGCGAAATACACTGCGCCCTCGCTCGAAAGAGAAGGCGCAGCATGTTTCGTGCAGCCGTGATTATTACGGCGCGACGGGCGCGGCCTTGGCTGCGTCGTTGGGCAGGACGAGCTTGCCCATGACCCAGGATTCGGCCCCATTGACGGAGACCAGGAACCAGGCGTTGTCGGCGGTGCGGCCGACGACTTCCAGAACGTCCCCGCGCGAGGCATTGCCGACAACCTTGCCGTTGGCGGCGGGTGTGGCGCGCAGGTTCAGCTTGCTCTTGGCGTTCACAGTGAGCGCGGGCTTGTCGCCGGCCGGTGCGGCGGGCATGCCGGCCTTGGCGGCGGCGGCGGCGTCAGCCGGGGCTGCGACGGTCACGGACGCGGCCTGCGACTTGATCGCCGCGTAGTTGGCCGGCAGAGGCTGCACGCCCCAGCCTGTGCCAACGAAGCCGGCGCCCTTGCAGATGCCCTTGTCGCTGGCGGCGCCGAGAACTTCGAAGCAGCTGTCGTCGGCGTAAATGTCGTTGTGCTCGACCGGGATCGAGGCGGTGCTCCAGATGAACACATTGACGACATTGTTCTTTGCGACGGCGTCGACGGAGAGCTGCGCCCACTTGTCGTAGGGCTGCGCCCAGTCCGAGCACTTGAGCTCGGGGTCTTCCATGTTGCGCGGTCCGCCGTCCTGATCGACGCACACGCGAACGAGCAGGTTGCCGTCGTTGGTGCTGGTGGCCGGCTGATTGTTGTCGTTGCTGGACCAGAGCTGCAGCCACGAGGTGAAGCGAATCGGGGCGCCGAAGGGCACGCCGGCGACGTACTGCATCACGCCTGCCTTCTTGTTGAGCGCGAAATAGTTGAACCAGCGGTCAGAACCGCCGCCGCTGTGCACGCGCTCGGGGTAATCGCGCTTGAAGGGAGGGCGGAACTCGGGGGTGCGGTAGAACTGATCGCGCGGATCGGTTCCGGCCGGCGCCTCTTCCCAGAAGGGCACCCAGTCCCAGGTGACGTTGATTTCGCCGCGGCCGCCGAAGTAGGCGCCGGGGTGCTCGTGACCGGGGTTGGTGAGCAGATTGAGGCCGGGTCCGTAGAGAACCGGCGCCTGCGCCATGGCGGGGGCTGCCGCCTGCAGCGCCAGGCCGGCGGCCAGGCCGACGACGAGCGCTGCGCGCTTCGGTGTAAAGTTTTTCGAGAGTGTCATGGTGTTGAAAAACGTAGGCAGGCACTGCGCATCGTTGGCATCAAATGTTGCGAATGCTGCAGAACGCTGCTGCTGATGTTATTGCTGCAGGATTGTAAATCAGGATTGATCGGGGGTGGAGCTTGGGAGCCTGGGGATGCATCCGCAGTTAGGGGCAGATTTCGACAGCAGATTTGTCTCACGCGAAGGCGCGAAGAACGCGAAGGAAAGAGCTTGTGATGGCTTTTTCGTGCCTTCGCTCGAAGAAGATTCTTCGGTAACGGGATTCGGACCTCTTTGCGTTCTTTGCGTTCTTCGCGTGAGAAATGCATTCACCCCAAACCCCGGATGCACCCTTGCAGACTCTGGTTGGATTTAGTCACTCGCGGAGAAGTGTGCAGCCGGCGTCCCGGGCGATGCGATTCAGCCGATTCCAACGAACCACAGCAGCCGCACGCAACCGCGTATGATCACTGCGTGATCACTCTGGTGTTTGCGTCGCATGGGCGGCTGGCGGAAGTACTGTTGCAGACCATCGAAGGCATCGCCGGACGGCAGCCGCATATCGAGGTGTGCGGGCTGCTGCCCGGCGTCGAGCCGGCGGAATTTTCAGAGCGGTTGAATGCCGTGGTGCAGCGTTGTGCGCAGAATCCTGTTCTGGTGTTGTGCGATCTGCGCTTCGGCACGCCGTACAACATCGCGCGTCGTTTTGCCGCTGAGTGCGCCAACGTCGAAGTGCTGAGCGGATTGAATCTGCCGATGGGGCTCGAAGCTGCGCTGGGCGCGCAGGATGAAACCGACGTGCAGCTTCTGGCGTCGCGGGTGCGGGAAGCGGTGCTGCGTGATTTGGGCGATGAATAACAGCCGAGCCCGATGAAGCCAACGAAATCATCTGCGTCGCGCAGGTGCGGCAGCGATTCGCAGCAGACTGAATCGAAGTTTGAATCAAGGCTTGAATCAAGGCGTTCGTAACTACTCAGGCTATCCATTTTTCCAACGCGAAACGCGCT
>CAXNFZ010000195.1:0-5764 GCA_964201495.1 Chloroflexota bacterium
TAAGCAACCCCTGGTTGGCCACCAAATCATGCAAATGCGCTATTCGATCAGGGGAATCGGGGTCCGCAGGATCCTGGGATGTCACGCCGGTATGTCAGCCGGTATGTCATCAGCAGCAAGTGCAACACCAGGTGAAATAGAACTGTACACAGACAGATGAGCAGGAAAAAGAAAACGAGCGCGCTGGCCACAAACCCAGCAATCGGTAATGCTCTTGCCGGCGACCGACAGCCCTCGTGGTGCATCATACCCTTGTGAAACATGGGATTCAGATGCACGAATTGCCACTCTTGATCAAATGTCGCCTTACGTGCGACGCCAATCCGCAGCCACTGTGACGACACAAACTACCGGTGTCGTTACCCCCCCATCATTCCTCACCATGTCTCAGGCGCAAACCTTCCATGCACTCGTATGTCCGTGGACCTACTCACACGAGCGTATCCGTGCAATCCTGGACGCCAGCGGCATCACTGTTCTACGCCAGGCAAATCCCAGTGAAATTGTCGATTTTATTGCCACAGCCAGAACACTGCCGAAGGTGATCATCACATCCATTGAGTCTGGTGGGTTGGCAATTGCCTCTACGTTGCGCACAGTTTCGGAAACCGCTCACAAGTTCGATGTTCCCCCCATGCTGCTCTTCGACCACACGGGCGAGCTCGCGTCCGCCCGGGCTGCTCTGCGAATGAAGGTAGCCGATTATCTGTGCCTCTCGTTGCCGGACCACGTGCTGATCGAGCGGCTGCAGGAACAGGTTCTACGCATCGGTTTCAGTGATGCCTCTCCTTCAAACTTCGCCAACCTGCAGGATCCTCAAATCACCGCAACGACAAGTGACGGGCAGATTCACTGGGATGCGTCGATCGCAGCAATCTACAGCGGCGGCACATGGCTGCAACTCAGCCCCGTCGAATGGCGGCTTTTCGAAATGCTTCTCCAGCATCGCGGCGAGACAGTGCCAAGCTTCAACCTGATCTCCGGCCCACTCGGGCGAAGCGCAGAAACAGCCACGACATCGTCTCTGCTGCGTCTGCATTTGTCCCGCCTGCGCGCCAAAATGGAAGAACACAAACTCACCGGCATCAACATCGTCACGGTGCGCAGCCGCGGCTACAAGCTGATCTGAGCCGGCGGCAAAGCATCCAGCACAGCACCGATGTCTTCAAACACATAATCCGGCTGAATCGGATCGTGCGCCAGCCGGGCCTGCGTCGTGACTCCACTCAGCACGAGCAGCGTCGTCAGGCCAGCACGCTGTCCCCCCAGAATGTCCGTGTCAAGCCGGTCTCCCAGCACGGCCGTGTCCGCAGCGCTGCCGCCCATGCGCGCCAGTGCCTGCACCATCATCTCCGGCTCGGGTTTGCCGATGATCAACGGCTCAATGTCTGTCGAGACGCGCAGTGCAGTCAGGATCGAACCGTTGCCCGGCACGATGCCGCGATCACCCGGAAACGTCAGGTCGGGATTGGTACCGATGAAGCGCGCACCGGCGCGGATCAGCAGACACGCCTCCACGAGTTTGGCGTAGGTCAGCTGCCGGTCGATGCCGACCACGACGTGCGTCGCATCGAACGCCGGACCGCTGCTTGTTTCGCTGACTTTTTCGTCATTCACGACAATTGATCCACGTGCCTCGAGTTCGGTGCGCAGGCCGTTCTCCCCAATCATGTACACGCGTGCGCCGGGAGCATGCTCTGCAAGCCACGCCGCCGTCGCCTGCGGCGACGTCAACACTTCCTCGAGTGCGACGTGCACGCCCATCCGCGCCAGCTTCGCCACAAAATCATCGCCGCTCTTGCTGGCGTTGTTGGTTGCCAGCACGATGCCGACGCCACGAGCGCGCAGACCGTCGAAGAACTCCACCAGGCGCGGCATCGGCACATCGCCACGCCACAACACCCCGTCCATGTCGATGATCAAGTTGCGAATATTTTCCAGGGAAATCAAGTTACACCTCTTCTCCGAACCGCACGCTGTAGCGCCGGAAAACAAAATACCCAAGCGCCAGCACCACCAGCGCCGTCGCCGCAGTGCGCAGCACGAATTCAGCGCTCGTCGGCACGCCGCGGTACATCACGTCCTGATACATGTTGACGATCGAAGCCATCGGATTCAGCCGCCGCAGCCATACCGCCGAGTTCGAACTGGCAAATGCAGCGATGTCATACCAGATCGGCGTCAAAAACATCAACGACAGCAGACCCAGCTCAAGCAGGAACTGCGTATCGCGATAAAACACGTTGAGCGTCGCAAACAGCAGCCCGAGTCCGACACTCAGCACGGTTTGAATGGCGATGATCACGGGAAGCATCAGCCACGCCGTGCTAAACGAATGCCCGGACACCAGCGCCACGAACAGGAATACCGGCAGAGAAAAAAGATAGTTGAGCAGCGCTGACGCCACTGCACTCACCGGAAGCACCAGACGAGGAAAGTACACCTTCTTCACCAGCGCGCCGTTGTTCACGACGCTGCCAGCGCCGCTCACCAGCGCCGCAGAGAAAAAATTCCACGAGATCAGCCCGCTCAATACGAACAGGTGCGCATTCGGCAACTGCACCGCGCCGACGACGCCGGCGACGACGGTCATCACCGTCATCATGCCCAGCGGCTGCAGAAAAGACCAGAACACTCCCAGCGCAGAGTTCTTGTAGCGCGCCTTCACGTCACGCACGACGAGCATGCGCAGCAGCGAGCGATAGCTCCACAACTCTCGAATGTCCTTCCACACCATCTGCATCACCGTCTGCATTATTCGATCCCTCCCATCGTTCGCACCTGTGCAGTACTTGTGCCGCGCAGTATCGAGCGATAGACCTCAACAAGCACCCGCGCACCTGCCTGCCAGCTGAACTGCTCACGCACACGCGCCCGCACATTCGCGGAGAGCGTGGCACGGCGCTCAGGATCGGCAGCCAGCTCGAGGACGCGCTCAGCCAAAGCCCTGCTGTCTCCGAGGGGCGCATAGACGCCGAGCTCACGGAGAATTTCGCGCTGCGCCGGCGTGTCGAACGCCACGGTCGGCAACCCCAGCGCCATGTAGTTCAAAATCTTTCCGCTGCCTTCGGTGAGCGATAGTTTTGGCGCAGCAGCAATGTCGCCGAGCGCCAGCATCTGCGGCATACGCTCGTACGGCACACGCCCGGTGAACACCATGCGATCACTCACCCCCGCCTGCTGCGCACGCGTGCGCCACAAAGCTTCCTGCGGATATCCCATCACCAGCCAGCGCACCCGCGGGTCGCGCTGCTGCACGATTTCGGCTGCATCAATCAGATTCTGTATTCCCTGATGCTGCGCCAGCAGACCCAGATAGACGACCACGATGTCTTCCGGGCCGAATCCCAGTTCGGCGCGACCAGACGCGCGCGCTGCCAAATCAACGGGAGCGTTCAGCTGCCCGGTGACGTCAATCCCGTCCGGCAATGCACGCACCTGCACTCGCGACGGCAGCGCAGCCCGCAGCACTTCGGCCGCGTGCCCCGTGCTGGTGACGATCGCGTGTGGCAGGCGCGTCGTCACCTGTTCAACCCAGCGAAAAATTCGGTGTGCAACGCCATCTGCACGAATAAAACGATGCATGATCATTTCATCCGTCAGGCTGCCCTGAAAATCAAAGCACAGCGGCACTCCAAAAAGACGGCCGAGGACGCCGCCGATCAGCGCGCCCTCATGAAGGTGGCCATGGATCACGTCAAACTGCGCACCGCGCCGCGCTGCAGCCACCAGAACTTGCAGAAGCGTCCAGCCCAACAAGATATCGAAGGCAAATTTATGCCGTGACGAGCCAACCTCGTACTGCGCGCGCCACCATGTCGGCGGCGTGCGCACGATCGACAAGCCCGGCACATCTTTGCCCTTGTGATAAGTCACAATCGTGACGGAGTGGCCGAGCGCCTGCAGCGCGCGTGCCTCTTCGAGAATGCGCACGTGGCAGCCATAGTCATTGAAGAACGAGGTCGGCGCAAGGCTGAGAATGCGCAGCGACCGATCCGTGCCAGCGCTCACTTGCGATCCCTGGGTTTGCCGCCGAGCATGTCGGCCATACGCTGGCCGAGAAATAATCCCATGATCGATCGGCCGCCCTGCCGCTGATCGATCGGCGGAGCGCCGGTGTCGCGGCCCCTGCGCCAGTCGTCGTACCAGCGCTCGCGCTTTTCCGCCGCCTGCGTCAACTGTGCGCGGGCTGCGTCGCCGTCCCCGGCTTCGATCGAGTCGCGCAGAGCCATGCACTCGCGCATGATCTGATTCAGCCAGTGCGCCGTCGCAACTTTGTCCGCCAGCATGGCATCAACGAATGCCGGCGCATGCAGAGCACCAGCTGTGGCATCCCCGAATTCGGCGCCGGCCGCCCACATGCGCTCCTTCCAGGCCGCGTCCTTCGACACGGCAGACATCAGCATGCCAGCCAGCACCTGCGGAATCACGTCCACGGCGAGCGCCATGCCGTCCCGCTCGGTCGCATCCACGAACAGCGGACGCGCGCCGAGCGATTCCACGAAGCCGGCGAAACCACCGAGCTGATCGGGCGTGCCGCGGCCGACCATCGACCACATGGCGCCCTGCAATCGTCCTGCGTCAAGCGGAGCATCAACGCGCGCCGGGTGCAGCACCAGATTGCTGCTGACGTACGCGAACTTTTCGGGCAGATGCTGCGCCGCAAACGCCTGCAGCGCCGCATTCGAACCGCCGATCACGCACACCGTGGCCCCCTCGAGCAGATCGGCGGCGATCGCCTGCAGCGTGAGTTCATGCTGATCCGGCGGCGCGCTGATCAGCACAAGCGCAGCGCCGGCGCATGCCTTCGGCAAGTTCCATTCCTCGCGATCGGCTGCTTTTATGCGCAGCGCTTCGCGCGCAGCTTCGCGTTCGCGGTCGTGCGCGACGATTTCGATGCTTTTGTCAGCCGCCTTGATTGCCGAACCGAGCAGCAGGCCGGTAGGGCCGCAGCCGATGAGGGTGATGCGTGTAGTTGCCATGGTTTAGAGACGGAGAAGCCACTGGGCGAGATCATACGCAGGCTGAGTGACCAGCAAACCAATCAGCCCGGTTTGCGACAGGAGCAGCAGAATAATGAAGCCGTACTGTCCGAACTGCGCATACACCGCCCGAACACCCTCGCTCGCAAATGACATGAGGATGGTGCCACCATCCAGAGGCGGCATCGGGATCAGATTGAAAAACGCCAGAAACAGATTGATGTTGACGGCGAAGATACACGCCATACGCACGATGTAGCTCACCGCGCCCGCACCTTCACCGAGCAGCGCGCCGCTGAGATGGTAGAGCAACGTAAATACCAGCGCGATGGCCACGTTCATCAACGGGCCGGCGATCGCCACAGCCGCGTGCTTGGCGCGTTGATCACCGCGAAAGTAGCTCGGATTGATCGGCGTCGTCGCCCTTCCAAAGCCAAAAACGAGAACCAGGATCGACCCGAGCAGGCTCAGGTGCCTGATCGGGTTGAGCGTGATGCGGCCGGCGCGACGCGGCGTCGGGTCGCCGAAATAGTCGGCCACGAGTGCGTGCGCAAGTTCATGCAGCGGAAAAGCGACGAGCAAAATCACGACGATCACGATCAGATACGTGATCGCATCCTCGATGCTGCCCCGGGAGATTGCCTGAATCAGGCCGACAAGTGGTCCACCCATTGAGCCGTGATTATAGGGTGCGACGGATGCACTCCCCCGCGCTGGGTGCATTCGCCAAAATGAGCGAATATATATCTCATGCGAAGAACGCGAAGAACGCGAAGAACACA
>CAXNFZ010000196.1:0-5751 GCA_964201495.1 Chloroflexota bacterium
CGACGGACGACAGACGACGGACGACAGACGACGGACGACAGACGACGGACGACAGACGACGGACGAGGGCTAGATTGTGGTGGATCCGACTTAGTGCAAATGACGAGCGGCTGTCTGCCGTCGGCGGTCGGCGGTTGTCCGTGCTACATTCCGGACGATGTACGAGTATTTCATCGGCTCTGCGGGCGTATTCGAGACGCCGCTTTCTGCGATTTTGTTCACGTTCGTGCAGTTTGCGTTTATGGCGACGGAGTCGCGGCGGCGGCGGCTGGCGCCAGCGGACGCGGTGCGTGAGAAGCCGCCATTTCCGTCCGTGCAGTTTGCCATTTTGGTTGGACTGTTCGCACGGCTGGTGCTGGGGTTCCTGAAAATCGGTGCGCTGGAGGGGCAGGCGCGCACGGCGATGGTCTACGCTGGCTACGGAATGCTGCTGGGCGGCTGGCTGCTGCGATATTGGGCGCAGCGCGAGCTGGGGAAGTTCTTCACTGGCGAAGTGGCGGTGCAGCGCGATCATGCGGTGATTTCGAGTGGGTTGTATCGCTGGGTGCGGCATCCTGCGTACACCGGCGGCGTATTGAGCGCATTCGGCTTTGGTATGGTGCTGTCGACGTGGCTGGGTGCGGCGATATCGGGTGTGCTGCTGATCTGGGCCTACGTCAATCGTGTGCCGCGGGAGGAAGCGCTGCTGGCGCAACAGATCGGCGAGCCGTATCGGGCGTATATGGCGCGGACATGGCGATTTGTGCCGTGGATTTTCTGACCCATCACACGCTTCTTCCTTTGCGTTCTTCGCGCCTTCGCGTGAGACCAATCTGCTGCCGGAATTCGCTGCGGATGCATTCCTCAGCGTGCCGCGGTACAATTACGCCCATAAAATGGTAGACGCAACGAACACGATCGAACGCAAACCGCAGGACTATACGGCCGATCAGATCGAGGCGATGGAGGGCATCGCCCATATCCGATTGCGCCCCGGCATGTACGTCGGTGGCAGCGACAGCAAGGCAATGCATCACCTGATTTACGAGGTGGTGGACAACAGCGTTGACGAGGCATTGGCAGGGAACTGCACTCGAATCGAAATCACGATTGGCAAAGATGAATCGATTTCTGTGCGCGACAACGGTCGCGGCATCCCAGTCGACATCAACCCAAGCTATCTGGCACGCACGGGCAAATCCGTGAGCACGCTCGAGCTGGCGATGACCAACCCGATGACGGGCGGCAAGTTCGGGTCGGGGGCGTATTCGACCTCGGGCGGTTTGCATGGCGTGGGTGTGAAGGCGACGAACGCCCTGTCTTCGTGGTGTGAAGTTGAAGTGCGGCGCGACCGCAAGATTTATCGCCAGGCCTATAAAGAAGGCAAAGCCACCGGGCCGGTGGAGACGGTCGGCGAGGCGAAGGCGGGCGAGACCGGCACGGCGACGCGGTTCCTGCGCGACGTGGCAATTTTCAAGGAAGATAACAGCTACAAGTGGGAAGTGCTGGTGCAGCGCTTCCGCGAAATGGCGTTTATCACCCGCGGCATCATGATCGTATTCCGCGACGAGCGTGAAGATCGTGAGATGACGTTCTTCTTCGAAGACGGCATCAGCGCATTCGTGCGATACCTGAACCGGAACAAAGAACAGGTTCATCCGGTGATCTATGCCGAGAAGAAGATCGAAAACATCGTCGTCGAATTTGCGATGCAGTACACCGACGCGACGGCGTCCAGCGAGTACTTCTTCACGAACACGATCATTAACCCCGGTGGTGGCTCACATCAGACGGGCTTTCGCTCTGCCATCACGCGCACTCTGAATGACTGGGCGCGCAAGAGCAATATTCTCAAGGAAAAAGACAGCAATCTGGACAGCCGCGACACGCTGGAAGGCATCACCGCCATCATCAGCGTGAAGCATCCGGAGCCGCAGTTCGATTCGCAGAACAAGTACCGCTTGATGAACACCGACGCAAAGACGGCGGTGGAGCAGATGGTGCGCGAGTCGCTGAGTGAATTCCTTGAGCAGAACCCGCGCGAGGGCAAGCAGATCATTGAGAAGTGCCTGATTTCGCAGCGCGCGCGCGAAGCAGCCAAGGCTGCAAGCGAACTGGTGCGCCGCAAGAGTGCGCTCGAAAGCGGCACGCTGCCCGGCAAGCTCGCCGACTGTTCGGAGCGTGACCCGCTTAAATGCGAGCTGTATATCGTCGAAGGAGACTCGGCCGGTGGCAGCGCGAAACAGGGCCGTGACCGTCATTTTCAGGCGATTCTGCCGTTGCGCGGCAAGATCATGAACACCGAACGCGCCCGGCTGGACAAGATTCTGACCAGTGAGGAAGTCAGGGCGCTAATCAGCGCGCTCGGCACCGGGATCGGCGAGCAGTTCAACCTGGAGAACCGCCGTTACGATCGCGTGGTGCTGATGACGGACGCCGACGTCGACGGCAGTCACATCCGCACGCTGCTGCTGACGTTTTTCTTTCGCTATATGCAGTCGCTCGTCGAAGGCGGCCACCTGTATATTGCGCAGCCGCCGCTGTTTCGCATTGAGGTGCGCAAGGGCAAGAAACTGGTGCACTACGCGTTCAACGACCTTGAGCGCGACACGATGTACACCCAGCTCCGTGCGCAGGGCCTCGACGTCACCAAGCCGACCGAGGTGTATACGCAGCGGTACAAGGGCCTGGGCGAGATGAATCCGGATCAGCTGTGGGAGACGACGATGGATCCCAAGAATCGCACGATGCTCAAGGTCACCATCGATGACGCGGCTGAAGCGGATCGCACCTTCGACATGCTGATGGGCAATGCCGTTCCTCC
Organism: Chloroflexota bacterium; assembly: GCA_964201495.1. Lineage (GTDB taxonomy): Bacteria > Chloroflexota > Anaerolineae > J036 > Brachytrichaceae > CANJQH01. The sequence goes on from CAXNFZ010000196.1 coordinate 2,804, forward strand.
GCGCCGCGCATTCATCACACGCCATGCGAAGGAAGTGGTGAACCTGGACGTTTGAGTGGAGAGAGAGGAGACAGGAGAAAGAGAAGAAAGAGAAGAAAGAGGACAAAGAGAAGAGAAAGAAAAGGCAACTACTCAGGCCTAAATCAGTATTTCCCGCGAAACGCGCTATTCCTTCCCCCGAAGGGGGAAGGAATAGCGCGTTTCGCGTTGGAAAAATGGATGGCCTGAGTAGTTACAAGAAAAGAGAGTTGGGCATGGGGCTTGCCACTTTTTTCTCTTTTCTTCTCTGCACTCTTCATTCTGATCTTTACTCTGATTTTCTACGCGTGCCCTTTACTTTCTCCGCCGTTGCGCGCCAGTCGATCGTAGTCGTTTCAGCCTCGATACGAGCGGCGGCTTCGGCAGCGGCCTGTTCCGGAGTGCCGGCGTGCTCGACCGGGTCGCCCCAGGTGAACGCATTTGTGTAGTCGTCGGAGCCAATCATGCCGCAGGCCATGGCAGCGGCGTCAATCGCTTCCTGGAAGCGCGCGCTCAGCGCGACGCTCACGCGCGCGCGGCCTTCGCGCGCGCGCACCTGCGACGGGATGTCGTGCCAATAGAGAGTTTGTACGGTCGTCATTGGTGTTCAGCAGCTCCAGAGAGGTTGAATTCGGAGTTGGATTGCCGGCGGCGTATTCACTTTGCAGCACGGATTCGGCGCGGCGCGGTGCGTGAGCGCCGGCGCGCATTTCTTCGATCAGGGTAGTCAGCCGCGTTTCGAGCGCGCCGCAGCCGGTGTGGCGCACTTCGAGCGGCAGGCCGAGGCGTGCGGCGACGGTGGCAGCTTTTGCGTGCAGCTGATCGTGATCGAACTGCGCCAGATACACCACGCGCGTGTAATTGTGAAAGTAATCGGCAGCCAGCTCAGGGTGCCGGTCTAGCCCGAGCCCTTTCCAGACCATGCCGTCGAACCCACGCAGCAGAAAATCCGTCAGAAAGAACGTGCCGGGTTCGTCGCGCATGAGCGCGTCGAAATCGACGCCGGCGTACATCTCGTAGCAGTGCGGCCCGGTGATTCGCGGCACCCCGAAGCGCTGCAGGACGGTATCCAGTTCCCCGCTGGTACCGCAGTCGCCGTAGACCACGGCGACGCGCTCGTAGCGCTTCAGCAGCTCCCGCAGCTTCGCCTCCACCAGCGGCGCGATGCGCGCGGGCGTCATGTGCTCGCGCGCGGAAATCGCGTGACAGTCGACCTGCCAGCCGTGCTTGCGCGTGAGCGCCAGCACCTCGCGGGCGAGGGCGCCGCAGAGGAGTAGGGCGGTGCGGGGCATAGTAACGAGTGGATAGGGATAGTAGATAGTCACTATCTGTAACTACTCAGGCCTAAATCAGTATTTCCCGCGAAACGCGCTATTCCTTCCCCCGAAGGGGGAAGGAATAGCGCGTTTCGCGTTGGAAAAATGGATAGCCTGAGTAGTTACCACTATCTACTATCACTATCTACCATCTATTCTCTGCGCCGCCTGACCGCGGTCTTGCGTTCGGCGACGTCGACGGTGAGGGTGACCGAGCCAGGGTCGAGTGGCGCTTCGGTGAAGAGGGCATCGCGCATGGCGGTGACGTGTGCGGGGGTGTTGCCGCAGCAGCCGCCGATCAGGCGCGCACCGAGCGCGCGGAAGCGTTTGGCGTGGAGGCCCATGACTTCCGGCGAGGCGACGTACGTGGTCTTGCCCTTGATCAGGACGGGCATTCCGGCGTTACTTTTGGCGATCAGCGGCAAATCCGGATTTTCCTTGCGCATCGAGTAGATGACCGCTTCGAGTTCGTCGGGTCCGTTGCCGCAATTGCCGCCGAGGGCGGCGATGTTCAGCTCGGCCAGTTCCTGAATGGCCTGCTGCGGACTGATCCCCATCATGGTGAAGCCGCGCGTGTCGAACGTCATCGTGCAGGCGACGGGCAGGTGCGGCGCAGCGCGGTGGGCGCCTTCGATGGCAGCGCGCACCTCGTTGAGATCGCTCATCGTTTCGACCCATAGCACGTCGGCGCCGCCGGCGGCGAGGCCCTCGGCCTGTGCGGCGAACGCGTCGACGGCGCCGGCATAGGTCATGGCGCCCATCGGTTCGAAGAGCTCGCCGGTGGGGCCGATTGATCCTGCAACGACGCGGTCGCCGGCTTCCTCGCGCGCGATGGAGGCGGCCGCCTTGTTGATTTCGAAAACCTGATCCTGCAACTGATGCATTTTCAAGCGGTATGAAGTCCCGCCGAAGCTGTTGGTCAGAATAATCTGGGAGCCGGCTTGCAGATAGCCGCGGTAGACCGAGCGGACTAAATCGCGCTTGTCCGGCAGCACATTCCACTGGTCGGGCGGGTCGCCGAACATCAGGCCGGCGGCCATCAGCATCGTGCCCATGGCGCCGTCGATCATGATTGGTGCATCGTCGTGCACGGCATCGTGCAGCAATTTCTGGAAGCGGTTTTCGGTGCTCATTGCGATAGTGATTCTCTCATGTCGACGATCAGGGCGAGCTGTGCGTTGTCGCGCGCGATCAGGCGTTCGACCAGCGCGCGCAGCCGCAGCGGTCCGAAGTTCGTCAGTGTGGCAGTGCGCAGCCAATGTGGCTGCGTGATGCCGGCGAGTAGTGCGGTGGTGAGTGTGCGTTCGGCAGCGAATGCGTCGATGGCCGCGGAGGCCGATTCGTAGTCACCTGCAAATGACTCGAGCGTGGGAATCTTGGGTTTGTCCTGCGATAGCACGAGTTCGAACTGCGAACGCGCACGAGATTCTGTCCCTGCGAACTGACACAGCACGTCGAGCAGACGACGGCCGTCTGCTCCGGCGTGCGTTGTTTGTTGCGGCGTCACAGGACGCAGCAGGCGGCGCAGATCGCGCGGGGTGCCATCGAGAGCGTCGATGAGCATGTGGTAACGAATGTCCATTTCAGATTTCAGATTTTGTAACTACTCAGGCC
>CAXNFZ010000197.1:0-5716 GCA_964201495.1 Chloroflexota bacterium
CCTATCCCCTTCCCCCCCTCTCCCCTCGCTTCCCTCTACTCCAGTGTGACCAGCGGGAACCACCACTGGTAGGCGGGCATGGCGACCAGCGCGTAGGTGCCGAGGCGCTGGATGGGCGCGGTGACGAGTCCGGCGGCCGGGTCGTAAGACTGAGCTGGTACGACCGACCACTGGCCGGCAGAGAGAGTGTGGACCGTTGCAGCGATCGTTTCAGTGGTGGACACACCACTATCACGATCACTATCACGATCACTTCTGCTCGCCGCGACCCACTCATACAGCCGTGCGATCTGGCTGGCGGGCACCACGAGCGGATCGACGGGCAGCTCGAGCGCGGCCGGGTTGGTGAGCGTGCTCACGCCGACACCGTCCACGTCCAAGCTGACCTCGAAGAAGGAGAGCGGCACGTCGCCCGGCGGCTCGGCGGGGAACTCGACCGGCGCGTAGGTGATCACCAGGCTGCAGGCGATCGCGGGTTCAGCCGGGCGCGCCGACGCCGCTGGTGGTGGTGAGGACGGCGCCGGTGGAGACGTTTCCTGAGGCGCGGGTCGGCCCTTCGAAGGTATAGGCCTGCGTGATGGTCATCACCGTGTTATTGGCTTTGACGAGGACGACGTCGACGGTGGTGCCGGCGACGCCGGGTTTCATGACGAAGTTGACTTTTCTGTTGGTCCGCACGATGTGGAACATCTTCACCCCGTTAACGGATACCTTTTTTGCGCCGGTGATGCCCGTAATGCCGTTGCCCCAAACGACCGCGTCCGGGACGATGCCGTCGGCGCTCCAGTTTTCGGCAATGATGACGAAATTGCCGTTGCTGAGTAGGAATATCTTCCGCTCGCGTTTCGCGGAAAATACTGATTTAGGCCTGAGTAGTTACGTTTTTCCCCATTCCCTATTTCCCTATTTCCTTCTTCTCGATTCTTGGCAGCACGATGCCGACCTGGGATTGGTATTTGCCCTTCTTGTCCTTGTAGCTGGTTTCGCACAGTTCGTCACCGGCGAAGAAGAGCAGCTGAGCGATGCCTTCATTGGCGTAGACGCGGGCGGGGAGGGGAGTGGTGTTGCTGATTTCGAGCGTGAGGAAGCCCTCCCATTCCGGCTCGAGCGGCGTGACGTTGACGATCAGGCCGCAGCGGGCGTAGGTGGACTTACCGACGCAGATGACGAGCACATCGCGCGGGATGCGAAAGTATTCGACGGTGCGCGAGAGCACGAACGAGTTGGGCGGGATGATGCACACATCGCCCTTGAAATCGAAGAAGGATTCGGGGACGAAATTCTTCGGGTCGACGATGGCCGAATTCACATTCGTAAAAATTTTGAATTCGTCGCTGACACGGATGTCATAGCCGTAAGACGACACGCCGTAGGAGATTACGTCCTGGCGAACCGAATATTCGACGAACGGTTCGATCATGCCGTGGTTGATCGCCTGGCGGCGAATCCAGTGGTCTGGTTTGATGCCCATGGTTGGTGTTTGTTTGCGAGTGCGCTTGAACCGCACTGTGGCGACGATGCGGCGCATTCGTGGCGTTTACATTTTTTCCGGCGCATCCATGCCCATGAGGTGCAGGACGCGGGCGAGCGTGAGCTGAGCGGCGCGAGCGAGGCGCAGTCGTGAGAAGAGCACGTCGGCGGGCTGCTTCAGAATGCGGCAGTCGTCGTAGAAGCGGCTGAACGTGCTGCAGAGCGCGTACGCGTAGACGGTGTAGTGATGCGGCTGCAGGGTGGCGGCGACGAGCGCGACGATTTCAGGCAATTCGAGGAGCTTGCGCGCGAGGGCGAGTTCGGACGGATGCTGCAGGTCGCAGGCGAGGCCGGCGAGGCCGACGGCGACTGCGTCGGCGCCGAGTGCTTCCTGTGCGTTGCGGAAGATCGACGCGATGCGCGCGTGGCCGTACTGCACGTAGTAGACCGGGTTCTTGTCGCTCTGCTCCTTGAGCAGATCGAGGTCGAAAATAATTTTCGTGTCGATGCTGCGCGAGAGCAGGGTGAAGCGCACGGCGTCTTTGCCGACTTCGTCGACGACATCGTCGATCCAGATGGCGTTGCCGGCGCGTTTGCCCATGCGCACCTCGGCGCCGCCGCGCATGATCGTGATGAAGCGATAGATCAGAATGCGGATCGCGTCGGCGTTCAGACCGAGCACACGGGCAGCGGCGAACAGGCGCGGCACGTCGGCCTGATGATCTTCGCCCCAGACGTAGACGGCGAGCTTGAAGCTGCGGTCGACGAGCTTGTTCCACAGATAGGGCACGTCCGAGAAAAAATACGTCGGGCGATCGGCGGGGTCGGGCGAGATGCGCGGCGAGCGCAGCATGACGGCCTGAACGGCTTTGGGGCCGGAGTCCTCTTCGCCGGGGGTTGCGGGGCCGGCATCCTCGTCGTCGGCGTAGTCGTCGCGCTTGACGCCCTGGCCGGAGCGGATGGGGCTTCCGTCTTCCGAGAACCAGACAGCGCCGTCGTGATCGCGGATGACATCGCGCGTGCGCAGTTCGTTCAGCATGCGATCAGCGAGGCCGCTGGAGTGCAGGCTGGATTCGCTGAAGAAGTTGTCGAAGCGGACGCCGAGCCGGTCGAGCGAGATGCGGATGCGCGCCATCGTGAGTTCGACGCCGGCGGCGGCGAGGAAGCGGCAAGCTTCGTCGTGGGGGAGGGTGAGCAGGCGGTTGCCTTCGCGCGCGGCGATTTCCTGCGCGACGGCGACGACGTCGTCGCCGGGGTAGCCCCTGGGAGGCAGCGGCACATCGACGCCGAAGGCGGCGCAGTAGTGCGTGTAGAGGCTGGCGCCGAAGCGCGCGATCTGTGCGCCGCGATCGTTGATGTACCACTCGCGGTGCACGGCGTAGCCGGCGGCGGCGAGCGTGTTGGCGAGCGTGTCGCCGACGACGACATTGCGGCCGGTGCCGATGGTGGCGAAGCCGGTCGGGTTGGCGCTGCCGTGTTCGACTTGAGCGGGCGCGCCGTGACCGAGATCGACATCGCCCCAGCGTGCGTCCTGAGCGATGACGTCGCCGATCTGGCGATTCAGGTGCGCCTGTGAGAGGCGAAAATTGACATAGCCGGCGGCGACTTCGACGGTGAATTCGTCGGAGGGTGGGATGTGCGCGGCGATGGCAGCGGCGATTTTGGGAGGGGCCATGCGAGCGGCGCGGGCGAGCTGCATGGCGATGGACGCGGCGTAGTCGCCCATGTCGGGCTGACGCGGTCGTTCGATGAGGAAGGCCGGGATGTCGAAGGAAGGCAGGTCACCGGCGGATTGTGCAGCAGAAATTGCGGCGGCGACGGCGGCGTGGATTTGGTCGCGAATCATAGGAATCGGCTGCCTATTGTCGCATGATGCAGGGGGTGTGGGGCACCCGCAGTTGGGGGCAGAGATCGCGGAGAGTGCGGAGGACGCGGAATTTCGCGCGGAGACGCGGGCTTTTTGGGGAATCGGCGGTGATCTGACAAAAAGCTTTTTCCTTCGCGTTCTTCGCGGCTTTGCGGCCTTGCGTGAGAAAAATCTGCTGTCGAAGTTTGCCCCAAACAGCGGATGCCGCAGGGCGTTACGTCGTGGGAGGACGTCGTTGTGCGAGCGTTTGTCGTACCTTGCGCAGGCGCTGACCGTGCAGCGGATAGAACAGCAGCACAGTGAACGCGCCGAGGCAGGCGATGATCGGCACGGTGCTGATGAAGAGGCGGAAGCCGAGGCCGACGCTGGCCGGTTGAACGGGGAGCATGGGGTTGTAACCGTATGTCGTCGAGAAGAAGCCGAAGGCGATCGAGACGACGACGGAGGCGAGTGGGTTGGCCATGCTGCTGAGGCCGAAGTACATCGCTTCGCGGCGCAGTCCGGTGCGGGATTCGTCTTCGTCGATGACATCGGCGATAAGAAGATTGTCCATAAGAAAGAGGCCGGCGAATCCGAAGCCGATGGCTATGGCGGCGAGGAGTGTGGTGAAGAAGCTGTCGACGAACCAGAGCGACGCGGCGCCTGCTCCTGTGACGAGATAGGCGAGCAGGGCTGATGTGCGCGGTTCGAAGCGGTCGGCGATGAGGCGTCGCCATGGGTAGGCCATCAGGCCGGAGACGACGAATACGATCGTGAGCACCAGCGTCGAGCTGGCCGAGTCCAGGCTGAGCGTGTATTTGATGAAGAAGATCGTGCCGGTCGCCTGCGTCTGTGTGGCGATGAAGCGCAGCATCTGCGCGAAGGTGACGGAAATGAAGCTGCGGTTGACCAGGGTCGTGCGAAGCGCTTTCCGGAAGGATAGCAACGTCGGCGGTGCATTGCCGGTTTCGAAGAGGCCGCGCAGGCCGATGAAGATTGTGGCGGCGCCGATGACGCCAAAGAGGATGCCCATGGGACCCCAGCCGATGGCTTTGGAGAGCGGGATGGGAAGAGCGATGCCGAGCAGCAAAGCGACCGTGAGCACGATATTCATGCGTGTGGCGGTATCGGTGCGTTCACGAGAACCCGGAAACATTTCCGGCAGCAATGCGTAATAGGCATTGAAGATGGCGGTGCCGAAGGTGTCGTAAAGGATCAGGGTGACGAAGAAATAGATCGCCAGTGGCAGCGGCTGTGTGGCGCCATCGAAGGGAGGCAACCATATAGCGGCGAAGAAAACCATGAATGGGATAGTGCCGTAGCGGATCCAGGGAATGCGTCGTTGCCCGCGGAAAGTAAATTTGTCCTGGATGTAGCCGAGGAGGGGATTATTTAACGCGTTGTAAATCGCGTAGATCGCCATGGCAGCGGATGCCCAGGCCGGCGGCAGGTGTTTGACGTCCGTATAGAAAAATAGCAGAGAGACAAGGACGACCTGCCCAGGCAAACGTACCCCGACGATGGTGGCAGCGTACAGCCAGCGTTGCTTTTGGGAAGTGCGAACTTGAGATTCTTCTGGGAGAGCGTGCGTATTCATGAAACGATCTGCACCAACAACTGGGATGTGAGGATAGCACGACTGCAATTATGCGTACGCGGGGCATTTGGGGCTGGGGCAGAGAGCGCAGAATTTCGCGCGGAGACGCGGTTTTTTCTCACGCGAAGCCGCGAAGAACGCGAAGGAAATGGCTTTGTATGGCTATTCCGCACCTTCGCTCGAGGAAGTTTTTCGGCGACGGAGTTCAAATCTCTTTGCGTTCTTTGCGGCTTTGCGTGAGAAATACATTCGCCCCACGGGCGGATGTCTTATGACTACGTGCAAGAATGTTGCGGATACACTCGAAGATATGAAGCGCAGCGTTATTTGGAAGTTCGTGTATTGGGCGTTGTTCGTGAGTTGTGTGGCGGCGCTGGTTTGGATGAATCAGCCGCGTGCGGATCTGCCTGCGCAGGACATGAGCCGATTGTGGGGAGATACATGGTTTTTGTGGGGGTTCGCGCACTTCAGCCTGCTGCTGATGCCGGCGGCGCTGTTGCTGGCAGCGGACGGGCTGCGGCGGCGAACGCGGACGTGGCTGCTGGTGATTCCGTATCTGGCGCTGGGGATTTTCGCGCTGGCGCCGTACCTGGCGGTGCGGCCGGCGCAGGAGAGCGGGGATGCGCTGCCGGCGTGGATCGAGCGAGCGCGGCGGGGGCGGTGGTTCTGGGCGCTGAGCGCGGCGGCGAGCGTGGCGGCGCCGCTGGTGCTGCTGCCGCTGGGGTCGTGGGCGGGCCTGCAGGAGACGATGCGTTACGCGTACGGCTGGTGGTTCATGGCGGCGGATATCTTGTTGAACCACG
>CAXNFZ010000198.1:0-5702 GCA_964201495.1 Chloroflexota bacterium
TCAAGCAGCGGCTTGAGGTCGATCGGCAGGTACTGTGCGAACTCACGAATTTCTGCGTCCCGCGCCTCCGCAGTGCCCGTCGCGATCGCCGCGCGCACTTCCGCTGTCGCCGCCGCTGAAGTGACTTTTGCCTCCGCCGTCGCGTTCCGACTCACCGCCTTCGCCGTCGCCGTCGCTGCAGCCGCCGCCGCCGTCGCCGCACGAGAGCGCACCACGGCCGTGGCCGTCGCATTCCGGCTCATCACCTTCGCCGTCGCCGACGCCGCGCGTGCATTTGCCGTCGCCGCTGCAGCCGTAGCTTTCGTTTGCGTCGTGGCCGTCGCTGCTGCGGCCTTCGCCGATGCCGTCGCCGTGCGCGACACGTTCGGAGCGACCGCTGGGGGAGTCTTCGTCTGCGCCGATGCGGGAACCGTCATGGACATCGACAACGACGCGAGTACTAGTGAAAGAGAAAGCAAAACAGTTTTTCGTAACATCATCAATCCTGAACGCGCCAGTTGCGCGAACCAAATGACTTTACGAGACTTTCACATGCTGCGGATTACCGAACTTTCGTAGACGTGCTGCGTGCTTTCGTACACCCAGCCGTCAGCGATCGGCGATCGGCCGTCGGCCTTCAACAATCGGTGGTCGGCGGTCCTCTGCCGTCCACACCAGAAAGGCCCGCATGCCCGCAAGGTTGCGCACCCACTCAATGTCGTAGCGCGTCAGAAGCTCGATTTCCACTGCGTGCACCCCGGCGAGCTTCGTCAGATAGTCGATGGCGTTGCCTGTGGTGATCTGGCCGGGAAATCCATGCATCACCGGATAACGCGTGGCCTTCGAAATCGTCGTCGCCAGGTCGATGGTCTGCGTCTCGGTCACACCTGCGCCATAAAACACCGCACCGAGCTGGCTGTGATAAAACACCGCCTCCCGCACGTCTTTCTCACGAATGAAATCACGCATTGCGCGCGTCTCCGGCTCGGAAAACGGCCCGGCACCGCCGCTCACAGGATTCATGCCATGCCACGCTTTTGCCTGCCATTCATGATCCCAGTTGCGGTTTAGGTCGACAGTGTTGCCGTTCATGCGTCCGCGAATTCGATCCGTGCCCGCAGCGGCGCCGTCCGGATTCAGCACAGGCACGATATACAACGTCACCGTCATCGGCACTTCCTGCGGATTCGCCGCGAAATGCTCGATCGTGCGAGACATGAGCTGCACCGTGTTGAACTCATAGCCGCCGTGAATGCCGCCGACCAACAGCTTCGCCGTCGGCCCGTCCCCGAACTGATACGCCACAATCGGCCACCCTTTCGCAGAGCGACCAACCTCGTGGGTCATCGGCGCCGTTGCTGCAACGACCGTCGGCTGCACCGGCGTCGCAATCGGCGATTGCAGCGGCTGCGGCCCCTGCGCGCGCGCTGCATCACGTGGAAGTATGGCGAAGACGAACACAACGACGACGACTGCGCCGATCGTAAGTGCCCTCGCCCCGCTCACGATACGCCGGCGCTCGACGGTCGTCTGCGGTCCACTCGCTGCGCTCCGGGCATGCGCTCGGTCGACGGTCAGTGCCGTCCCCAGCCCGAGCCATACCCCCAGCACCAGATGCGAGTTCGCGACATACAGGTTGTCGAACACGCTGTGCGCGAGCAGATGCCCAAGCGCGCCGAGCAGGCCGACGACAAGAAAATTCACGCGCGGGCCGTTGCGCCGGGCGCGCCACCACATCACTGCGGCTGTACCCCACCAGGCAAGGTACATCAACAACCCGAGCACCCCGGTTTCCGCCAGCAGGTTCAGGTAGTAGTTGTGCGCGTGCCCGAGCGCGTTCACCCACACGATCAGGCGGTAATCGTCGTACGCAGCCGCATAATTTCCCAGCCCGACGCCCAGCCACGGATGGGCTTCCGCCATGCGAATGGCAGCCTGCCAGTGCGCCAGCCGCTCGATCGTCGAAAAATTAATCGGCGTGAGATAGGCATCGCGCACGTCGATGTCGCCATACTCGGCCAGCTGCGCGTCCAGCGACGCCGGAATCGGCAGCACACCAGCCGCGAAGGCGAGCAGGACCCCGCAAACTCCCGCCGCCAGCCAGCGCCCGGGCCGTGGAAGCAACGCCGCCGCCATCGCAGCCACCGCAAGCCCCACACCGATCAGCGCCCCGCGTGAGCCAGAGACGTACACGCCGTACACACCGACGAGCGCCACCATTGCCGCAGCACCACTCCACACGCAGCGCTTCATCCGCAGCAAATGCAGCGCCATGCCGGCAGCCACCGGCCAGACCAGGCCGAGATAACCGCCGAATGGATTCGGCTGCTCAAACGTTCCATAGGCCCGATATCGGTCGGTCCCCGGCAGCAAAAATTCCTTCGGTCCACTGCCGAAAACGTGATGCTGAAAAATGCCAAGCAACGATTGCCCGAAAGCCGATGCGAACAACGCTCCGACAATCAACGCACGACGACGCACGTCGCGCTCGTTCGCCACGATCAGCCCGATCAACAACAGCTGCACAAGCTTCACACATTCGAACAACCAGTCGGAAAAATCACGCGCGGAGACGAAGCTCACCAGACCGACGCCAAGAAAAATCGCGCCGGCGACGAACGGCGCACCACAGCACAAACCGATCGGCTCGTGCAGCTGTCGCTCAGCCAGCCAGCGCAACAAATACGAAAACAATGCCAGCGCCAGCAGCGCCTGCCCACTGTCGATCGGAAGCTGCAGCGTGACGCGCTCGAGCGGCTGAAACGGCGCTGCCACGAGCGCCACAGCCAATGCGAACGACGGTTCTGCCACTGCGCAAACGATCACGGCTACTGCCGCCAGAACGCCGAGCGCCGTCCACACATCCGCCTCACGCGGCAACACTGCCGCGCCAGCCAGCGCTGCCGCAAGCACCACCATCAGCACACCCGCCCATTTCTGCACGGGCCAAATTGTATGGGGTATCGCAGGCGAGCGACGCAAGACGCAAGACGCAAGGTGCATCCGCCGTTTGGGGCAGATTTCGACAGCAGATTTTCCTCACGCGAAGAACGCAAAGAACGCGAAGGAAAAAGTTTTTTATGGCTTTTCCTCGCCTTCGCTCGAAGAGGATTCATCGGTAATGGGATTCGGACCTCTTCGCGTTCTTCGCGGCTTCGCGTGAGAAATACATTCGCACCAAACTGCGGATACACCCGACGCAGGCGTCGCCCCTACTTGGGCTTCATCTTGACCAGCAGCGCCCAGGTGCCGCGCTGCGCAATGCTGCCGTCCTGCTTTTTCAGAACGACCTTGAACGTCACCTTGCCGTTGTTCAGGCGCGGGAATGCTTTCAATTCGGTCACCTCAGCTTCGACCCACACCGTCTCACCCAGAAAAATCGGCCCGGTGAATTCCCACTCCAGGCTGCGAAAGACGTCCACTGTGCCGAGCATGAAACCCATCTGCACCGCCAGGCCGGACGCGATGCTCAGACCGAGCATCCCGTGCGCAATACGTCGGCCAAAGTGCTGGCTGTGGCTGAATGTCTCACTGGTGTGAATTTCGTTGTAGTCACCCGACAGTCCAGCGAAATTAACGACATCCGTCTCGGTGATCGTGCGCGTTGCCGAGGTGCCGCTGTCGCCGACGGCGAACTCCTCGAAGTACATGCCGCTTGCAGCTTTGAGTGTCATGCATCGAAGTGTACGCCAATCGTCACTTCCGCAACACCACCAATAGTCGATCGCTCACACTCGAGTTGTCGAGCGCCAGCGGCGGCACGACCATATTGCCGAACCACCACTGCTGCGAAAACGCCCCGGACAAATCAACGAGCGCACGCAGCTCCTGCGGAAGATACCAGCGATGCTGATAGTGATGCTCGATCGTACGAGGCGGCTGGCCGTCTTCACGAATCTGCAGGCACGTCGTCACCGTCCATATCTGCGTCACATAGTCGTACGGATCATCGGCCGAACCAAACAGCACATCGACCTCGGTGTAGGGCTGGCCGTCGAACGCAGACGAGTCGGTCGACCTGGACATCCACGTATTCGGCAGACACTCGCGACCCAGTGAATCGGGGTGCGCCATCTCGATCACAAAAATCCCCCCCGGCAACAGGTTGCTCGCCACTGCACGCATGTGCGCAACCACCTGCTCATTTGTCGTCAGATGCGACAAGCTCTCCATCAGGTTCGACGCCAGCGCCACGGGCTCCTGCAATCTGAAATTCGTCATATCCGCGCACGCGCTCTCGATCCGCACCCCATCACCCGCCGCACCCTCCTGCGCATATTCAAGCATGTCCGGCGAAAGATCGAGCCCGACCGCGCGCCAGCTGCGTCGCGCAAATTCGCGCGCATGGCGCGCCGGTCCACACGCCAGCTCCAGGTACGCACGCGCCTGTGCGTGTGCAGTATCCACGTCGCCGAACTCGCGCAAACAGTGCTCAAGAAAATTACATTCGTCGACGAAATCACGGTCCGAAAATGCGATGTCATACGAACGCGCCTCACGGTAAAACTCGGGGGAACTCATCGGCGGCGATTCTCTAACCGAGACAGAAAAATCCATAACAAGGGAGTGCGCAAAGCCCAATTGGTATCCGCGAAACACGCCATCGCCCGCCCCCGAAGGGGGCAGGCGATGGCGTGTTTCGCGGGTTTCATCAATTGGATTTTGAGCATTCCCCATAACAAAAGGGCAAGAGGAGTGTGCAGGAGGAGGCACATCCACTCCTGCGCCTACAATTGCCCGCATTACATGAGCGAAACGCAGAATGGACTAGTCATTAAGGCGCACAGCGGGTTCTTCACCGTACATACATCCGACGGCCACGTTCACACCTGCAAAGCAGCCGGACGCCTTACGAAAGGGCGCCATCGAGAAGATGCACTCGCCGTCGGCGATCATGTTCAATTTGAAATCGTGCCGAGCGAAGGGTTTGCAGACGGGCGCATCATCGCCGTCGACCCACGCGGACGCTCACTCTCACGCAAAGACCCAATCTCCAGCGTCAAGAATGTAGACATCCGCCAGGTCATCGTCGCCAATCTCGACCTGGTCGTTTTTGTCTTCGCCTGCGCCGAGCCGGATTTCCATTCGCGCATGCTCGATCGCTATCTTGTCGGCGCAGAATCGCAGCATCTGCCGGTGCTCATTATTGCCAGCAAAATCGACCTCGTCGGTCTGCCTGCAGCACACAGAATGTTCGGTGAGTACGCCCGCATCGGCTACGAGGTGCACTACGCCTCAGCCTCCACGGGAGAAGGCATCGCAGAGATTCGCGAACGATTAAGCGGCAAGATCAGCGTACTCACCGGCAAAAGTGGCGTAGGCAAGAGCAGCCTGCTTAACGCGCTGCGCCCCGGGCTGGCGCTCGAAGTTGGCCGTGTGAGTGAAGTGTGGCAGAAAGGCAAGCACACTACGGTCGTGCCCGAACTCATCGCACTCGATGGCGGCTGGATCGCTGACACGCCAGGCATTCGTGGCTTTGCCATCTGGGACGTCGAAGCCGAAGTGCTCGACGAGGGCTATCGCGAAATCGCTGCGTGCATCGGCAAATGCACATTCAGCGACTGCACACATCTGCACGAACGCGGCTGCTCTGTGCGCGCCGCCGTCGAACGCGGCGACATCTCTCGCGAACGCTACGAAAGCTACGTCAAGCTGCACGACGAACTTGCGCGACAAAGAAGGTGATGGGAGTGGGAAGGGGAGAGGTGGAGAGGGGAGAGGGA
>CAXNFZ010000199.1:0-5692 GCA_964201495.1 Chloroflexota bacterium
CCTCTCCCCTCTCCCCTCTCCCCTCCCCTCTCACCTCAGTCCCGCTTCACGCGCGGCGTGCACAGCCTCAGCCCGGCTGTGCACGCCCATCTTGCGAAAGAGATTCACCAGATGCTTGCGCACGGTGCTCGTCTCGACGAACATCTTTCGCGCGATCTCGGCAGTCGACGAGTTCGCAGCGATGCCGCGCAGCACCCGCATCTCATGCTCGCTCAGGCCGAACGGCAACCCCGCCGGCACGCCGTGGCGGAACATGCCGCTCAGCCGCTGCGCAAACGGCGCCTGGTTGCGCGCCAGCAGCGGCTCAAGCTGCGGCCAGTCCAGCACCGTCCGCAGCATGCCGCTCCGCTCGATCTCCGGCAGCAGCGCCTCCAGTTCTGCCTCGGCGGCCGCCTGGTCATCGCCGTGCAGGTGATGCACCACCTGCATCGCCCGCACGCGCAGCGCCAGCCATGAATTGCAGGCGCTTTCCAGACGGCGCCAGAAATCGCCCAGCAACGCACCGAGCTGCGGCCACTGCCGCGGATTCGCCATCGCTCCGTTGAGCACCGCCATCCACAGCAGATCCGGCATCTCCGCACGCAGATCGGCCGGCAGCACGCGCAGCGTCTCCACAGTCTGCCAGCAGCGCTCCGGCCGCTCAACTCTCAGATCACGGCGAATGCGAAACCAGCCCACGTGTGCGGCGATGAGCGGATTAATCGCAGCGACGATCTCCGCCCAGACGTCATCGTCTCCCCGCGCATTTCGGGGCAGATCATCCGCCGGCGAAATGCTGCAACCGGATTCGGCGGCGTCGCACAGTTCGAGCATGAGACGTGCAAGGTGCGTCGTCGCCAGCGTGCTGTCACTGTATCGATTCGCCAGAATGGCCGTGTGCAGTTCGTCGCACGCCTCGGCGATCTGGTTCATTTCGTAGAGCATCTCCCCGCACGCCAGATGGCAGTCGAAGCTGTACAGACTCTGCTCCCATCCGGATCGACGGATCACGCTGGCGGCATGGCGCAGGCTCGCCAGCGCTCCCGGCAGATCGGCGTACAAACGCTTGATCAGCCCGATGGCCGTGAATGCTTCGATGCAGCCGTAGTCGAAGCCGATCGCCCGAAAAATTCGTTCGCCGCGGATGAGCAGCTGAATACGCTGGTCGAAATTGTTCGGATCGGCAGGCTCGTAGCTGCGAATCAAATTCAGGTACCCCGCACCCAAACCGACGGCATCGGGCGCGATCCGCTCGGTGCGCGCGATCACAGCGCGCGCCGCCGGAAAATCGCCGTTCGTCAGGTCACAGAACACCTGCAGCACGCCCAGCTCCACCTGAAATTCGGCTGCGTCGGCGGGAACGACGGCAAGCGCCCGCGCCACCGGCGCGCGCAGGTCGGCGCCGTCGCTCAGAAACACGCACCATGCCGCATCCACCGCCAGCTGCGGCGTGCGATCGACGACGTCGGCCGGCAGGCGCGCCAGCCAGCGCCGCAGCGACGCCAGGTCCATGCGCAGAATCGCCGCTCGGCTGACCGCCGCCACGATCGCCGCCGCCTCGTCCCACGCCCCGATCGGCTGCAGCAGCGTCAGCGCCGCGTCGATCTCACCGTGCGCGCCGAGCCACGCCGCCGTGCGCAGCCGCAGCACACGCAGCTGCGCCGGCGTGCGCTCATCCTGCAGCTTGCGCAGCAGGAATTCCCGGAACAGCGGATGACATCGGCACGTAAATTCCGACGGCGACGCGAACGGCGCCACGAACGCGTTCGTATCCGCCGCCGCATACAGCAGCCGCGTGCAGTGTGCTTCATCCAGCCCGGTGACGATCGCCGCCGGCCCCGCCTCCAGCCACGGCAGCAGCGCCGTGTCGATCAGAAACGCGCGCACCGCCGGGTCCATGTCGCGGAAGATCTCCTGCTCCATGAACTCGGCCACGATCCCCACCTGCCACGCTTCGTCCGGCAACGCCTCACGCGCATGTCGCGTCAACGACAGCATCTGCAGGCCGGCGATCCAGCCGTCCGCCCGCCGCTCGATTTCCGCCAGGCGATCCGCGCTCAGCCCGGCCAGCGCGCTCCCGCGCACGAAGGCGCCGAATTCCTCGTGATCCAGGCTCAGGTCCGCCGCCACGATGTCCAGCAGCGTCCCGTGCAGGCGCATGCGCGCCACATTCAAGGGCGGCGTCTCGCGCGACAGCAGCACCAGATGCAGATTGGCCGGCGCCGCGTCGAGCAGCTGCTGCAGCATCGCCAGTGAACTTTCCGCCTGCAGCACGTGCACATCGTCCAGCACCAGCACGAACTCGCGCGACGACGACGCCACCACGCCGCAGAGCAGCCGCGCCGCTCGCGCGAACGACAGTCGACCGGCGCTTTCGAGCGCCACACCCGCCGCCAGGTCGGGCAACTCCGCCTGCAGCGCTTCTTCGACGTGCCGCAACAGCACCGCCGGCGCGTCATCCTCGGCGTCGAGCGACAACCACGCGACGAACGGCTCCCCCCCGATCTGCTGCAGCCACGTCGCCGCCAGCGTCGTCTTGCCGAACCCCGCCGGCGCAGTGACGCGAATCAGACGCAGCACACGCCAGTCGTCGAGCATGCGCCATAAACGCGGACGCTCGATCCATCGGACGCGGGACTGCGGCACGGCTTGTCGCATTTCGTGAGGCTGAGTGTAGTGCACGTGCCCCCTCTCCCCCTCTCCCCTCTCCCCCTCTTCCCTCTTCCCTCTTCCCTCGTCCCTCTTCCCTCTTCCCTCTCTTACCCCACCCCCGCCTCACGCGCAGCGTGCACAGCCTCGGCCCGGCTGTGCACGCCCATCTTGCGGTACATCCGAACCAGATACCGACGCAGCGTGTCGATCTCGATGAACCTCTTCTGCGCAATCTCGGTGGTCGAAAAATCATTCACAAGATCCTGCAGCATCTCGAATTCTCGTTTGGTCAATCCGAAGGGAATCGTCTCGACGACGGATCGATTGAGCATCTTCCGCAGCCGATACGCGAACGGCGAACGGCTCTGTGCCAGCAGCGGTGCGAGCTGCGGCCAATCGAGAATCAGGCGCAGCATGCCGCTCTGCTCGATCTTCGGCAACAGCGCCTCCAGCTCCGCCGCTGCGGCGGCCGAGTCGCCGCCGTACGAGAAATGCAGAACTTGCAGCACGCGCACGCGCAGCAGCATCCAGGCATTGTGGCTCTCTTCAAGAGAGTGTCGAAATTGCTCGAGCCGGGCGCGGATCAGTGGCAGTTGCCGCCGATCCGCCACCGCGCCGGTGAGCACGGCGATCCACTGCAGGTCCGGCATTTCTGCGCGCAAATCTGCAGGCAGCACGTGCATGGTCTCGACGGTGTGCCAGCAGCGCTCCAACCGCCCGGCGCACAGGTCGCGCCGAATGCGATACCAGCCCACGTGCGCCACGATGATCGGGTTGATCGTGGCGACGATGTCGGCCCAGACATCGTCGTCTTCCATAGGAGCAACCAGAGCAACCGGAACGACGCCGGCATCCGCATCCGCATAGTCACACAACTCGTTGAGCAAACGCGCAAGATGCATCGTCGCCAGCGCGCTGTCGCTGAACTGATTGGCGCGCATGGCCTGCTGCAGCTCATCGCGCGCAGCGGCGATCTGATTCATTTCATACAACATTTCGCCGCACGCGAAGCGACAATCGAAATTCGCCAGGCTGTGCTCCCAGCCGGAGCGACGTATCACGCTGGCCGCATGGCGAAAACTCGCCAAAGCATGATGCATGTCCGCATACCTGCGTTTGATCAGTCCCCGCGCTGTGGCAGCCTCGGCGCTGCCGTAGTCGAATCCGACGGCTTGAAAAATCTGCTCGCTGCGAATCAGCAGCTGAATGCGATGTTCTGCATCCGACGAGTCGACCGGCGCACAGCTGTTCAAATAGGAAAGATATCCCGCCGCCAGGCCGTTGGACGCATGCGAAATTCGTGCGGCGCGCTGCAGCGTGTTCTGCGCAGCGGGCAGATCGCCGACCGCTAAATCACAGACGGTTTCGATGGCGCACAGCTCAGCGCGCAGCTCATCCACGTCGGCACATGGTGCCGCGGCATCATGTGCCGCGGCGTCATGTGCCGCAGCGTCGAGCGCTTGCCACGCGCGCGTCACCGGCGCGCGCATCTCAGCCATGTCGCTGAGAAAGGCCAGCCACGCCGCATCCACCGCCAGCTGCGGCGTGCGATCGACGACGTCGGCCGGCAGACGCGCCAGCCAGCGCCGCAGCGACGCCAGGTCCATGCTTAAAATCGCCGACCGACTGACCGCCGCCACGATCGCCGCCGCCTCATCCCACGCCCCGATCGGCTTCAATATCGTCAACGCCGCGTCGACCTCGCCATGCGCGCCGAGCCACGTCGCCGTGCGCAGCCGCTGCACGCGCACCTGCGCCGGCGTGCGCTCGTCCTGCAGTTTGCGCAGCAGAAATTCCTGCAGCAATGGATGACAGCGATATGTGGGATCCGTCGACGTCGTCAGCGGCACGACGAACGTATTTTCAGCAGCAGCCGTCGCCAGCAATCCGGCGCACTCCGCCTCATCCAATCCGGAAACGGCTGCGGCCGCCCCCGGCGTCAGCCACGGCAGCAGCGCCGTTTCGATGAGAAAAGTACGCAAATCGCGGCTCATGCGACGAAAAACTTCGTACTCCATGAACTCGGCCACGATCCCCGCCTGCCACGCCTCGTCCGGCAGCGGCGCACGCGCATGCCGCGCCATCGACAACATCTGCAGGCCAGCGATCCAGCCATCCGCCCGGCGTTCGATGTCGGCCAGCCGCTCCGCATCCAGGCCCTCGAGCGCGCTGCCGCGCACGAACGCGGCGAATTCTTCATGATCCAGGGCCAGCTCGGGCGTCACCATGTCCAGCACCGCGCCCTGCAGCCGATTTCGACCCACACGCACCGGCACAGTCTCCCGCGAAAGCAGCACCAGGTGCAGATTCGGGGGAGCCTGATCGAACAAATCCTGCAGCACGGCCAGCACATCCGCCGCGCGCAGCAAATGACAATCGTCCAGCACCAGGATGAACTCCCGCCCCGCTGCCGCCACTTCAGCGCACAACAGCCGCACCATCTGCGCCGACGTCATTCGGCCGGCTCTTTCCATGGCGGACATCGCCGCCAGCGCAGGCAGCTCCGACTGCAGTGATTCTTCGATGTGCTGCAGGAGCACGTCCAGTGCATCATCCTCGGCGTCGAGCGACAGCCATGCGATGGCCGGCCCATCTCCCAACCGCTGCAGCCACGTCGACGCCAGCGTCGTCTTGCCGAACCCCGCCGGCGCGGTGACGCGAATCAAACGCAGCACCCGCCAGTCGTCGAGCCTGCGCAGCAGGCGCGTGCGTTCAATCAATCGAATATGGGAGCTGGGTACAGCTTTGCGCATTTCGGGGCTGAGTGTAGTGCAAGTGTGAGTGGAACTTTCGAACCGGTGCATTCGCCAAAAGGGGCGAATATTTCCGCGTGCTCCGCCGTAGCCAGGGCCGCGCCTTCAGCGCAAGCCCTGGCTGAATCGAAGTACGCGCCTTCAGCGCATTTTCGACAAAACATGAGCGCCAACGGCGCGGTCCGCCGCAGTGCATGGGCCACGAGCCCTGAAAGGGCGGTCGTTCTTTTCAGCCCGGGGCGAAGCACCGTAGGTGCGCCAGCCCCGGGTGACGGCGGCGCGACGACGAGCCGTCCTATTTTGCCCCC
>CAXNFZ010000200.1:0-5635 GCA_964201495.1 Chloroflexota bacterium
CCCTGTTGCTGATCGCCGCGGTCATCTTTGTCGCACTGAGCAGTAAGCCGAATGATCAGGTGGCCGAAGCCGTCAACTGGAAGAATGCAGACGCCGCGCGCTTTCTGCCGCGTTTCAGTCTATGGGCCACCAGCCTGAGCATATCTGCACTTGCCTCTCTCGCCGTCGCAAGTTCAGGCGAAAGCCGTCCGCACGGGTATTTCACGTTTAGTCTGTGGGTCGGCGCCCTTGTTCTCACATTCATCACCGTGTTGCACGAAGCACGATTCGCCCTGCCGCCACGCGCAGCTGTGTCTCACTGGTGGAACGCTCACCGTCGCGAAATCGCGCTCGCAGCAGCGCTCCTTGGCGTGGCAGGTCTTCTGCGCAGTGTATCGCTGGAAACCTATCCGTACTCTTTCATCAACGATGAAGGTGAGATGGGTCTCGCCGGGCGCTGCATCCTGAACGGCGCGTGCACCGACTTCTTCGATACAGCGTGGGCAGCGCAGCCGCGCATGGCGTTCGTTCCCACCGCGCTGTCGCTCGCCGCATTCGGCAATACCGCCACAGCCGCGCGAATACCAAGCGTCATCTTCGGAGTTGCAGCAGTAGCCTTCACCTGGCTGTTCGCACGCGACGTGTTCAGCCGCACCGCCGGGTTGATTTCCGCTGCGATTCTCGCCACCCTGCCGGTGCACGTTCATTTCAGCAGGCTGGCAGTAGACAACGTCGTGGACGCGACCTACTCGACAGCGATCCTCTGGCTGCTTCACCGCGCGGTGAAGCGTAACTCCACCATCGCCGGCGCCCTCGCCGGGCTCGCATCCATGCTGGCTCTGCACACATACACTGGTTCACGACTCTCGATTCTGCTGGGAGTAGTAATGCTGGCATTGTTCATCGCGTCCGATCGTCGCCTGCTGCGCACGCGGGCAAACGTACTCGCGACCTACCTCTTCGTCTGCGTCGTCGGAGCAATGCCCATCATGACGCACTACGCAATCCACCCCGAAAATTTCGGTGCACGCCTCGCGCAGGAAAACATTTTTACGAGCGGCATCCTCACGAACGACGCCGCAATATATGGTGGGTATGTGTCGGCGATTGTACGAGCGGCGCTTCTTTCGGCGCTGCCGTTCTTCATCACGCCGGCTGCGGGCGGCTTTTTCCACGCTCCCTTCCCGCACCTGCCGGCGCTGGGCGCGATCGCACTGCTCATCGGCCATGGAGAGCTGCTGCGCCGCCGTCGCGACCCACACACCGCTGCTGTGCTCGTGTGGTTCTGGGCGGCGATCCTGCTCGTCAGCACACTGACGTCCGGCCCGCCAACGCACGAACGCATGTTAAACACCATGCCGGCCCTCGCTATTCTGGTCGCCGTCGGAATCAACAGCGCCGTCGCACCGTTCCGATCAGCCGCACTGCGCGCCGTGCTCGCGGCTGCACTCGTGATCACCATCAGTGGCCGGCAGGTCTACGCATACTTCATCGAATACGATCGCTCGCATGCATGGGAAGACCCAACGAACGAACTCACCTACGAAACGAGACACGACATTCATTCGCTCAGGGCGAACGGCAGGGTCTACCTCATCGGTGATCCGTCCGTGTATCGGGTTTTTGCGAATTTCGACTTCTTCTCGCCGAATATCGAAAAAGCCGATTTCAACTCGATCAACGAAGCGTCACTTGCTTCGCTCCCGCGCGACAAAGACGCGCTGTTCATCGCCATCCCGGCACGTCTCGCCGACCTCGAACGAATCGCCGCACGATTTCCCGGCGGCGAAATCCGCCGCACGAACCGAGTGCGCCAGCCCGAGCTGCCGCTATATTTCACGTACGTCGTCACGACCGAACTTTTCGAAGCCAAACCCAAGCCATGAGCATTGAGACTTTTCTTCCCGTCGTCTTCACTCTCGTTGCCATCGGCATTGTGGCCGACCTGCTTTTGCTCAGGGCGCGTCGACGCCTGCACAATGAAGGTTCATCGCTGCATGAGTCGCTGCTTCACGCCGTCGGCAGATGGTTCCCTGTCCGAAACTCGGACAAAATCACGGCCATGAGCACGGCAGCCGTCCCCGAGCTACAAGATCAGCCGCGCCATGAAATGCAGGCATTGGCGACACGCCAAGAAATTTTTCTTGTGGAAATTTCAGACGACGCGCTCACGACGGGACAGGATGCGGCCGATGTGCGCATCAGCGCACGCGTGGCCGTCGGTTCGAAGCTGCACATTACTGTTTCCGCCGAACGCGAAAACGGCGTCGTCGTCGTGCGACACACCACGACTATCGACGCTGCTGCTGCGCGCACTGCACCGGAAATCGACGCTGCCGCAACTGTCGGCGCCGCTGCAAAATCACCAATACAAACCTGGCGCCTGCCAGATCGATTTCGTGCAGGCAGCCTCACACTGGCTCGATCCAACATTTTCACCCCACGTATGCTCTTCGTCGGAGCGCTGGTCATCTATCTCTGCGCCGTGCTGATCGGCGTCGTGAACTATCCGATCTTCTTTTTCACCGATGAGGCAGTGCATGCCAACTTCGCTTCATCACTGTGGAAGAACGGCCTGCGAGATGCACAGGGGCAACTTCTGCCGACCTATTTTCAAGTCGACCCATCATTCGGTCTGAACGGGACGAGTGTCTACGTACATCTGCTGCCGATGATTCTGTTCGGCAAGAGCGTACTGGTCACGCGCACGACAGCCGCACTGGTCACGGTCATCGCTGCCGTCGCCGTCAGCCTGCTGCTTCGCGATGGGCTCAAAGTCAAAAACTGGTGGCTCGGTGCGCTGGTCCTGGCCGCGAGCCCGGCGTGGTTTCTGCACGCACGAACGGCGTTCGAATACATGCTGGTCGCGTCGTTCTTCGCGGCGACTCTGTATTTCTATCAGCGCTATCGCGGCGGCTCGAACCGCGCCCTGTTCGCATGCATCGCGTCTGCAGCGCTGACGTTCTATTCGCATGGTCTCGGTCAAGTGCTGATCGGTGCGACGGCACTGGTGCTGATGTTCAGTGATCTGCGCTATCACCTGGCGCCTCCCCGGCGCAAGCTCATGCTGTTCGCAGCGCTGTTCGGAATCCTGCTCCTTCTGCCATGGCTGCGGTTCCAGATCGGTCAGCCAGCAAGTGATGTCAGCGTCGTCGCAGCGCAGATTCGCCAGCGCGGCTCTTACTGGACGAACAGCGATCTGACGCTGTTCGCGAAACTCAGCCAATGGGCAGGCGAGTATGCGTACGGCATGAGCCCCCAGTTCTGGTTTCTGCCCAACGATCGCGATCTTGCGCGACATACGATTCCGGGCACAGGCAATCTGTTGCTGGTCACCGCTCCGTTCGCGCTGCTCGGGCTGGTCGAGTGTCTGCGGCGAATCCGAGATTCGGCCCACCGCAACGTTCTGCTGGCGCTGTTCATCGCCCCGCTGCCAGCCACGATCGTTGCGATCGGCACTCCACGCACGCTCTGGATGATCGTTCCATGGGCAATTCTCATTACCCTGGGCATCGAACGCGCAATCGAACTCATCACTCGGTTTATTCCGCGCCTGACTCGTTGGATGCCAGCCACGGCCTACGTCGCCCTCGGCGCAGCATCGCTGCTGCTTCTTGCTCGCTCACTGACCACAGGTCAGACATGGCATACGGATTACACACTCTACGGGCAGCAGTTCGGTGCACAGCAGGTGTTCGGAAATACCGTTGCGCCCACTCTTGAAAATGATCCGAATTCGAGATTCATCGTGTCGCCGTCATGGGCGAATGGCACCGATCAATTCATCTCGTATTTCATTCCGCCGCAGCAGCACCCCCGCGTAGTCATGGGCCAGCCGGTCGACTGGATCGATCGACGCAGCTCCATCACGGCGAACACCTATTTCGTCGCAACACGCAGCGAATTCGAACAAATCACGCAGAACGCAATGTTCAGCAACATCACCACGCGCAGAGTCATTTCCTACCCCGACGACACGGCAGGGTTCTACGTGTTCAGTCTCGAATTCAGTCCCGACGCCGAAGCACGCATTGCCGCCGAACATGTTGCGCGTCGCACGCCGGTGACCGAGAGTTTCGATTTTCAGGGCAAGCCGGCCGAAATTCGTCTCTCGCCGCTCGGCGAAGGCAGGCCGGAGGATCTCTTCGATGGAAAGCCGGAAACGCTCGTGCGCGGCCTCGAGGCCAATCCGATCTACTTCGACATGACGACGACGAACGCATTCGAATCTCAGGTCTTCGATATCAATACAGGCTCGATGCGCGACTTCACGATCGAACTGTCCGTCTATCCGATCGGCGCTACCGAACCCATCACCGCGTCGAAACGATTCACGGACCTGCCGCCAGATCCGAAAGTGACGCTCGAACTTCCACGCCTTGCTTCGTCACAGCGGTTCGTCCTCGAGATCAGGGATAACTCAGCGAGCGAAAACGCGCAGATTCATGTGCGCGAAATCACGCTGCGCTGAAGCAAGCGGCAACTACTCAGGGCAGTCTCCACCGCGACCACAGCAGTGCGCACGGTTCATCCGCGTGCACCTGCTGGTAATACACCGTGAAGATGCTGCCATCACCAAGTTCCACCGAAGCCGGATAGCCGAGATCCCACGTCGGGCCATCGTCGCGGATCACCCACTCCGCGTCCCATGTGCCGCCGCCATCATTGCTGAACATTGCACGCTGACCATACGGCTGCTGCCGGTACGAATACACACACACCAGTGCGTCGGACGAATGTCGAATTCCATGCGGCGGTGCACCGTGTCGCACAACTGTCGTGCGCGCTGTCGTCCACGTTCGGCCGCCGTCATCCGATTCACTCTGCATCAGCCCAAAATGCGGGAAACCAATTGCTTCGAGATCAGCAACCGGTGCGGCATTCTCGATGCGGATCAGGCCGATCAAACGACCACTCGGCAGTTCGATCACGTGCGGCTCGTGATAGTTGGCCGAAGTCGTCTCCTCCGGCAGAGGCACCTCACCCTGCACACGCCAGGTGCGGCCATCGTCGTCGCTGACAGCGCAATGGATCCCGGCCGTCGACAAGTCACGCGCATCCTTTCCGAGATACAGCAACCGGCCGCTCGCCAAGCGAATCGGCCCATGCGGAGACGAGACGGGCGCAGCAATCGGATCACTCCACGACACACCGCCGTCGTCACTTGCCAGAATCCAGGAGCCTGCATACTGCGCAACATCTTCATCTCGCACCTGCGCCAGATGTTCATGCCATCTCGCACGCATCTGCGCATCTGCTGCTGCCTCAAATTCGAAGGGCCGCGGGTCCGAAGAAAATAGCGACACCAGCAGACGAGCTCCGCCAAGTGACAGCACACCCGCATCTCGATCATCAATCGGTGAGTCGCGAATCACCTGCGGCTCTGACCACGTCGCACCATCGTCTCTGCTGAAATGCAGCACGGTCTTGCCCCACGGACAGATATGCCATTCGCGCATCCCGGATGAAGCCACGACAAGCGTTCCATCGGGCATTCGCGCCACCGTAGGCCAGCCAAAATATCCACGTGGTGAATCCGGCATATGACAGATGACGCCGTGTTGGGCCTTGAGGTTTTTTTCTACTTCATACATGGACTTGGGATTGTCGCATCACTTCGCCAGAGACGCCGGCGTGGCGGCGTGGGGAGTGCGCA
>CAXNFZ010000201.1:0-5630 GCA_964201495.1 Chloroflexota bacterium
CCGGTGCTGCAGGAATATCTGCAGCGGTGCCTGCTGAGCACAGCGACGAGAGAGCAGATCGGTGTGCAGCGGCGGCGCGCGGCGGAGTGGCTGGCGACGTACCACGACGTAGACCTGGCGCTGTCGCTGCTGCTGCACCCGGTGAATCAGTTGGAAGTTGCGGCGGAAGAGCGGGCGGCAGATGTCGTGTGCGCGGCCGACATCGTCGAACGCATGTGCGGGCAGGCGCTGCGGCAGATCGAGCTCACGTCGATCGAGCGCTGGGCGACGCAGCTCCCGAACGAGGCGATCGTGGCGCGACCGCGGCTGGCGCTGGATGTGGCGTGGGCGGGGCGGCTGATGGCGCGGCGCAATATGCGTGCGCTGACCGATCGGGCGGCGCATGCGCTGGAGGCGGCGCCGGGCCGGATGACGGTGCAGGTGCGCGCCGAGATGCTCGTGCTCGAAGCCTACTCCTGCTTTCTCGAAGATCGGATGCTCGCCTCCGATGAGGCGCTGCAGGCGGCCTTTGCCCTGGATCCGGATCCGGACGGATTCACGTGTGCGTACGCATATCTGTTGAACGGCTTCCTGAACTCGGGCGAGAAGCAGACGCTGGACGAGCGGATTCGCAGCTTTCGCAAGGCGGCGACGATCTTCGAGAAGCTGGGCTTTACGCGTGGCTGTATCGAGGCGCGCAAGTATGAGGCGCTGGCGCGGCGTCGGGCAGGAGATGTGGCCGGTGCGATCGCGGTCGGGGAAGTTCTGATCCGTTACGCCGAGTCGCACGATTGGATGCGCAGCGACGTCATGATTGAGGACATGCTCTATCACGGCGAGACGCTGTATTACTCAGGCGCGGTGCGGCCGGCGCTGAAGTGTTTGAAGCAGGCGGCAGCGATGCTCCAGGGAGTTGCTTCGCGTGCGACGGCGCTGTATCAGCTGCAGCTGCGCATTCAGTTGTGCCAGCTGGCGTTGGGACAGGCGGTTGAACTCGATTCCGTGGGCGATCAGCTGGTGTGGGAGCAGCTCGTTGCAGCGAAGGGTGCGTTCGTGACTGGCAACTGTGCGTACGTGCGGATCCTGCGCGATGTGCGCATGGGGCACGCGGAGCGCAGCAACGGCACGATCGAGACAATGTCGCTGTCGCTGGTGGACGTCACTGCGACGCAGTTGCCGAACATTGTGCGTCCGATCCTGGCAGCGGCGGTGTTTTCCGGCAGTGGGGATCGTCGGGTGGAGCCGCTGCTGCGCGGCTTTTTGGAGTATCTACGGAAAAACGAGGTGCGGTTCACGGAGCTGCAGGCGCATATGCTGCTGGTGCTGTATCTGCAAAATGCCGGCCGCGAGGACGAGGCGGCGGCCGAGCTGGAAGGCGTGCTGGCGTTGCTCGAGCGAACGCCATGCGTGCGGATGGTGATCGACTTCCCGCAGGTGCGGCCGCTGCTGGCACGCATCGAGAGCGCGCCGGCTCGGCGCATGCTGCACGCAATGCAGACGCGCAAGAAGTCCGTGCCCGGTTGGCCGTTCGATCTGAGCAGGACCGAGGTGCGTGTGTTGAAGCTGCTGGCTCTCGGCTATGAGACGCCGCACATCGCCGAAGGAATGCATGTCTCGGTGACGACGGTGCGCAGTCACGTCCGGAATGTGTACAAGAAGCTCGCCGTTCACAGCCGTGCCGAGGCCCTGCGGGTCGCGAAGGAGAGCGGGGTGATTTGACGGGCGCGTGGCGGAAGACTGCCCTGTCAGGTCAAGACATACATTAACCTGACTTGCCACCTTAGCTGGACTTCGGCTATTTTCGACGGACGCCACGGCTCGCGCCGGCGTCGCCCGCGGCGGACCGCGCCTCCGGCGCTCATGCCGGACGAAAAAGTGCCGGAGGCGCGCCACTTCCCCAGCCTGAACCGAAATTCCGCACATGGACGCGGTACATGCAATTTCCAATGTTTTTCGCGTTGTGTTCGATGGGAAGCGGCAGAAAAATAGCCAAAGTCCAGCAATACGCTCATTCGCCCTGCCAACGGGTGTGTCTTCAGGTCTTGCAACAATCCGATTTTGGGGCGTGCGCAAAGCCCAATTGGTATCCGCGAAACACGCCATCGCCCCCACCCAGTGGGGGCGGGCGATGGCGTGTTTCGCGGGTTTCATCAATTCAGTTTTGAGCACTCCCATCTTTTGGCTGTGTCACCCCGGCATTGTGCCAAAACTCGTAACTACTCAGGCCATCCATTTTTCCAACGCGAAACGCGCTATTCCTTCCCCCGAAGGGGGAAGGAATAGCGCGTTTCGCGGGAAATACTGATTTAGGCCTGAGTAGTTACCAAAACTCACCCTTGACGTTTGTTCCCTGCTCTTAAGTTGAGGGCGATGGACTTAGGCTGGGGTAGTTACGGCGAAATCAAATAGAGAGAGGAGAGCGGCGGTGTCGCAGGACGACGCTTTCGACGATCCCGACGGCGATCATGACCACGATCAGGTTGGTGCGTCCGTAGCTGATGAATGGCAGCACCACGCCGGTGACGGGGGCCCAGCCCACCTGCATGCCGATATTGATGTAGGTCTGCAGGAAGAGCACGGCGGCGACGCCGACGCACAGCAGTCGACCAAATGAATCGCGAGCGCGGTAGGCGGCCCAAAGCGCCCGCAGGATCACGGTAAAGAGCAGCAGCAGGCAGATCGAAGTGCCGACGAACCCGAGTTCTTCACCGATGACTGAGAAAATAAAGTCTGTGTGTCGGACGGGGAAGTAGCCGTACTGCGTCTGGGTGCCCTTGAGCAGCCCTTTGCCGAGCATGCCGCCCGAACCGAGGGCGATGAGAGCCTGGTCGCTCTGGTAATTTTCGCCCTGCTGGCCGCCGAAGAGCAGGTTCTCGATGCGGCGCAGCTGGTAGCTGCGAATGAGGCCCTCGGCGGGCGGTGCGGGTGAGGGTGTGCCGATCGGCGTTCCGGGAGCTGCGGGCGCAGACAAGCCGGCGGATTCGGCGGCCGCCTGGTCGCTGGTGGGCAGCGTTTCGGAAGGCAGGCGCGCGATGACGATAAAAGCCAGCAGCAAGGCGACGGCGGCGCCGCCGAGGATCGTGACGTGTTCACGCGCCAGGCCGCCGACGAAGATCACGGCGATCCAGAGAAAGATGATGGTCATGGCCGTGCTTAAGTTCGGCTGCAACATGATCAGCCCGACGCATGGCAGCACGAGCAGCCCGGAAAGAAGAATCGTTTCGAAGTACGGTCGGCGTCCCTCGCGATCGGCGACGAAGCGCGCGAGGACGATGGTGAGCAGGACCTTGGTGACTTCTCCTGGCTGGAGATCGAAGCCGGGCAGGCGGAACCAGCGGCGCGCGCCGAAGCTTTCCTGACCGATGATCAGCACGAGCACGAGCATGCCCAGCGTGAGTGCGTAAAGAAGCGGAGTGAGGCTGCGCAGCAGCGCGTAATCGAACGCGGCGAGCAG
The DNA here is from genome assembly GCA_964201495.1 of Chloroflexota bacterium. Lineage (GTDB taxonomy): Bacteria > Chloroflexota > Anaerolineae > J036 > Brachytrichaceae > CANJQH01. The sequence goes on from CAXNFZ010000201.1 coordinate 3,434, forward strand.
CAGCAGAACGAAGACGGCGCCGACCGCGGTGAACGCCTGGTCGAGCCAGAGATTGCGGATGACCGGATCGCGCTGCGTCGCGCTGTAGATCATGACGACGCCGATGACCAGAAGTGCGATCACGGCGACGAGCAGCAGCCAGTCAAACTGACGCCAGGTTCGTCGATCAAGCATATTGCGTTAGGCTTTCGACGAGCGCGTTCGGCCCGAATTGCGGCTGGTGGTGACATCCTCGAGCAGGAGAGGGATGTCGACGACCAGCTTGCCTTCGGAAGACTCGTGCGTGATGTGAACTTCGACGTTGCTTCGGTCGATATTGATGCGACGCGAAATAACGGTGATGATGTCGTCCTTGATCAGTTCAAGCATCCCGGGGGGAATCTCATTGCGATCATGCACAAGCACGAATTGTAGGCGCTGTTTTGCAGAAGTCGCAGGTGTGGTGGGTTTCTTGCCGTTGCCGCCAATTTTGTCCCAGATGCTCATGTCTGCCTCCCGCCAAAAATGCGCGACCACAAATTATTGTTGTCCTGAGGTGTCTGCAGCGGCAGATTTTCGCCGAGCATTCGGCGTGCAACGTCGCGATATGCGTCCGCTGCCGGCGTTTTTCCGCTGAATGAGACCGGCTGACCCTTGTTCGAAGATGAAAGGATACTTTCGTCTTCTGGCACGATGCCGATGATCTCCGTCGAAAGAATATCGTAAATATCTTCAGCGCTGAGCATTTCCTGCTTTCTGACGCGCTGAGGGATCAGGCGGTTGATGATCAGCTTAGCGGGGCCTTTGCCGGATGATTCGACCAGGCCGATCACACGATCAGCGTCACGGACCGAGGACACCTCGGGGTTGACGATGACCAGCACTTCTGTGGCGGGGGCGAGCGAATTGCGGAAGCCCTGCTCAATTCCTGCTGGGGAGTCAATAATGATGAAATCAAATTCTGTGGACAATTCCTCGCAGATTTGCATCATTTGTTGCGGGCTGATTGCTGATTTATCACGCGCCTGCGCCGTCGGTAACAGGCTCAGATTTGGTGACCGCTTGTCTTTAATCAGCGCTTGCCGCAGCCGGCAACGGCCTTCGACGACGTCCACAGCATCGTAGACGATTCGTGACTCGAGGCCCATCACGATGTCGAGGTTTCGCAATCCCACATCGCCGTCAAAAACAGCGACTTTGTGCCCAAGCAGCGCCAATGCTGCGCCGAGGTTGGCCGTCGTCGTCGTTTTTCCGACGCCGCCTTTGCCTGAAGTGATGGTGACGATTCTTGCCATGGTTGCTTCGTTGCTGTCAACTTTTTTCCCACGCTGAGAACACCATTTGCTGCTGCTCGACGCGCGCGATCTCAGTTTTTCCCTTGTGATTGCGGACCGTCAGATCTGCAATTCGTAGAAGTGTCGGAGTCATCTCCAGCGCACAGACCACTGCATTCAAATCTCCGAATGCCCCGGCGTGCGCACTTCCCTGCAGTCGGCCCCAAATAATAATATCACCGCCGGCCAGAATCTGGCCGCCAGGGTTAACATCCCCGATTACGATCACATGTCCCGGGTGTTTGACCGTTTGACCTGAACGCAATTTTCCTTTGAAGAACGCCGAATTCGTCGCACTTTCCTCAGTGACGTCTTCGGTCGACGCCGTTCGGACTGCGGCGAAATCCCTTCCCTGTCTGGTGTCTTTTGTGCTGTTAAGTTCCCTTTGTGTTTCTGTTTGAGTTTCTGTGCTGCTGGAAGACTCCCTTGATCTTGTCGACGTTGGCGTCACTGGAAGTGCGTTTGCGATTCCAGCGGCTGAGACGTTTGAATGAGTTGCGTCATTCTTCGTTATGATTGCAAGCAATTGTATCTGATATTCTGCAAGCAGGGCGACGGAGCGCTGAATATCGTCTGGCGACAGCAAAAGTGGTCCGACATCAAACGTCATGCGTCCGCCGGCAAAAAAAGCCTCGTTGGTGATGAATTTTTCTTCGAGCTCGCGCAACCGGGCGAGCCATGGTTCATTCTCGAAGGAGAAGACGATCAGCAAGCCCTGGCGAAGACCTTTGATTGTGACCATAGGAAGACCATAGATTTTCGGGATGCGATTCGGAGGGAATGCTCAAAATCCAATTGATGAAACCCGCGAAACACGCCATCGCCCGCCCCCGAAGGGGGCGGGCGATGGCGTGTTTCGCGGATACCAATTGGGCTTTGCGCAC
>CAXNFZ010000202.1:0-5613 GCA_964201495.1 Chloroflexota bacterium
CGGGGGAGGCGAATCTGCCGCCAGAACTTTTGGCGACTCACTTAGCCAGCCTGAACAGTTACCGCCGACTTCAATAACGTCCTGCGCATCCCCACCAGCATCATCAGCATCACCGCAATCAGCGCCAGCTGCATGCCCCAGGCGATCGCCAGCCCGCCGGCCGCCTCGATCACGTTGCCGGTCAATGCCGGAATCGCCACAGCGCCGATCGACCCGGCGCTGGTGACCATGCTGCTCACCGAGCGCGCCTGCTGCGGGAAGCGCGCAATCGCCGTCGACACCAGCGTCGGATACACCGGGCCATAGCCAGCGCCCGCAAGCAGCGAACCAAGCAGCGTCAAAGGCAGCGATCCGAACGGCAACAACATCAGCATTACGCCGCACGCCGCCACCCCCAGCATCACGAACAGCATGCGCAGCGGAGTTGCGCGCGCCAGAAAAACCGACGCAAAATATCGACTGAATGCCAATCCCCCGAAAAACACGCTCGATGCCAGCGACGCCGCTGCAATATCGACATTCGTAGCCAGGCGAGTGAATTCCGTCGTCCAGCTTGAAAATGCCACTTCTGCACCGACATAAACCGCCATCATGGCGATCAACGCCAGCATCGCCGGAGCGCGCAGCAGCGATGCATCACTTTTCGCCGCACCGGCATCGTCATGGGTCACGATCGGCGCAGCAGGCAAGTGCATCGTCAGCCCGATCACCAGCAGCACGATATCCAGAACCACCGCCACCCAAAACGCCGGCAGCGCGCTGTCCATCCATCGGTAGCTCACCGCGACCAGCAGCGGCCCAATCAGCGCACCGACGCCGTAGAACGCATTCACACGATTCAGCTGGCTGCTGGAATCGCGTTCGTCACGCATCTGCGTGCCGATCAGCGTAATGAAACCCACCTGCGTGCACGCCTGACCGAATCCAAGCAGAAACGCCGCCAGCAGCACCATCCAAAGCGACGTCGCTCCGATGAACATCACCAGGCTGACGACGATGCATGCTGAAGCACTCAGCAATGGGCGCAGGCTGGCGTTGCTGCGAAATGATCCGATCACTGGCGCACTCGCCAGATACCCGACCGACATCATGGCGAAGATATAGCCGAGCTCGGCAATACCGGATCCGGTGCGTTGTGAAAGCGTCTGCAATGCCGGTCCAAGCTGTGCGACGTTGATGCCAAGCGTAATAAAAACGAAGTAGCCAAGAAGATGTAAACGAGAAATTTTCATGTATTTTCAGAGAGCAGGCGCTTTGCAAGCGCACGCGCCGCGGCCGCGTCCGAGATCTCGCCCGCCATCTGCGCTTCGCGCACCGCGTCGAGAACACGACCGATGCGCGGGCCGGGACGAATCCCCAGCGCAATCAAATCGGCGCCGGTCAGCAGCGGCTGCGGCTGAGCGAATGCGGCATAGCGCGTGAAGTACACCCCAGTCAACGCCGCCGCCACTTCGACGCTGCGTTCGCAGCCGTCGACGACGAGCCCCTTGCCCATGCAGTCGCACACCATCAGCAGCGCCAGCTCCGGCAGGCAGTCGCCGGCCTGATGCGCCAGTCGATGCAGCGCGCGTGGCGTAAAAGACTGCGGCTCGCGCGCAAGCTGGTTCGGCCGCATGTGCAGCGCCACGATGCGTTTCAGCACGTCGGCTGCCTGCGCGCTCAAGCGCAGCGCCCCCGCGCGTGCAACAGCCAGCTTCGCACCCACGGACTCGTGCTCAATGAAGCGAATTCGGCCGCCCGGCTCGACAGCACGAGTGTGCGGCTTGCCCGAGTCATGCAGCAGAGCCGCCAGGCGAAACAACGCCAGCCGGCGACGGCCTTCCGCTGCAGGCGCACCAAAATGTGCCGCCAGAAGATCACGCAGTGGCGGATCGAGCTGCGCTTCCAAAGCCGTGCGCGCAGCAGATTCAGCGTGCATGACGGCGAACGTGTGCTCGCGCACGTCGAAAGTGTGCGGCGGCGACTGCGTTACCCCAGCGAGCGCCAGTATTTCCGGCACGATGCAAGCCAGCAGTCCGGCACGCCAGAGATCGTCGAGCGCCGCTGCAGCATGATCCAGCTCCAGCAGATCGAGAAACGCGTCCCGCACCCGCTCAGCGCTCGGACGCCCGATCGAAGCGGCACTTTCACAGATCGCAGCCCATGTGGACGCCTCGATCTCCAGCCCGAACTGATGCGCCAGCCGCACACCGCGCACCCCACGCACAGGATCGTTGCGCACCGAATGCAGGCCGACACTGCGCAGCACGCGCGCCTGCAGATCGTCGACGCCGCCGAGCGGATCGAATATGACGCCGTCGTCGACCGCACAGGCGATGGCGTTGATCGTGAAATCACGATCGAGCAAATCAGCTTCCCACGATTCACCACGACGCCGCACGAAGTCGAGCACCTGTGGAGCAGCCCCGTCCACAGACGGAGGCAGCACCCGCGCCACGCCACGCTCCGCGTCCATCACATAGAACGCCCCGCCGAGCATATCTGCGCACATGCGCGCCACGCGCACCGCATCCCCCTGCACTGCAAAATCCAAGTCGCCCGGCGTGACGTCCAGCAATGCATCACGCACGGCGCCGCCGACGAGCATGATCGATGCGGCGCGTGCGCGCGCACACTGTGCAGCGGCCACAACCGGGCGGCTGGCGAGTAATTCAACGATCGACATAAAATGAAACGAAGCTACGGTTCGACGGCGTATCCCATGGATTCCGCGATCTGCCGCGCTTCATCGCTGCGCATCCAGATCAGAAAATCGCGCAATTCACCCGTCGGCTGCTGCCGCGCTATCACATGCAGATTACGGCTGAGCGGATACGTCCCATCCAACAGCGACTCTGCAGAAAGCACATTCCCATCAAGAGCCACCGCCCTCACAGCAGTCTGCTGCACGGGATCGAAGCGCCCGCTGGCAATATACGCAATCGCCTCAGGATGCAGCGCCACGTAATTGATGACCGTCTCCGCCGTCGGCATGACCACCGCGCTGGCGGAGCACGGCGTTTCGCCCATCACCTGGCGTTCGAACACCATTCGCGTTCCCTCACCATATTCGCGCACAACGACCTGTACCGTCCCCCGCGCCGCATCCTGGACCATCGACCAGTCGCGACGATAACCAGCAAAAATCTCGCGCACTTCTGCAAGCGAAAGATCACGAACAGGATTGGCAGCGTTGACGATGACGGCCACACCGTCGATGGCCAGATCGGTCGACCAAAACGACGCGTCGTCGGGCAATTGCGCAACAACCGCCAGGTCGACATCCGATGCCACCACGAGCTGATTGATCACGGACGAATTGCCGCTGTCAATGGCAAAAAACCACGCCGAGTGCGTGTGCTGCCAGACCTGCGTCAGCATGCGCACAAGCGGAAGGGCGGCACCGTCCACGGCCATACGCACGCGCACGGGTGTTGCCGTAGGAACGACGCGTTGCGCTGTCTGACGACTGCAGGCAACGCTCATCGACACAACAATCAGAGGTGCGCCAAGAAAAAGTCGCCGCAGCGGGTCGATAGATTGACTTGCCACGAGTAACCTGATTGTATTCGGCGAGCTGCCCCACCCAAAACCTACGGCGCACAGCGTAGGGAAGGCGTCGGCGATGCGTAGAGTTTCGTAATTCCGTTTGCGATACAGTGATACACAAGAGTTAGGGTGGGACCTCCTCTTCTCCTCCTTTTGAAAGAGAACCAGCGATCGGCGTCGCTGGTTCTCGCATTTTTCGCTGTTGCGCAGACTCAGCAGCCACGAACATCTCAGCAAAGGTCCTTCCAGCACGGAGAATCTGCGTGGAAAACGCGCTTGGACGGCTTTCGCCGTCCAAGCAGATCGAGTTCCAACGACTCAGCCGCTGAGTCAGGCTACTTGATCGTCAGCACGCCCTTCATGACCACATTATGACCAGGGAAGGTGCAGATGTAGCTATAGGTGCCTGCAGCCGGCGCATCAAAGGAAATTTCAGCGCTTTCCCCTGCTGCAATGAGCTTCGTGTGAGCGATGACACGCTTGTCGCCAGCCTTGACGTAATCGGCAGCTTCGCCAGCGGCGATGCCATCCGCAGCAGCTGCGTCGGCGTCGGAGGTCTTCACCACGACGACGTTGTGCTTGTTGCCGCTCGCGGCAGACGCATTGTTCTTGAACTTGATCGTGATCTTGGCGCCGACCCCGGCGCTGAGCTCGGTCTTGTCGAACGCCAGCTCGTCACCCTTGGAACCCAGCTCAAGCGTCACCGGGGCAGCAGCCTGAGGCGCAGCAGCTCCACCTGAACCACCGCCGCACGCCACAAGCAGTGCGCTGCCGACCATTGTGCCGGTTGCGAGACCAAGCGTCTTCATGAATCCACGTCGCGAAATTTGACTCGCCATTTCAGTTGCACTCCTTAGTAAACGTCTCAATCCTGTAACTGCTTCGCCTGATGCTCCACCCATGAATCCACGTCGAAAGCACCTACTCAGGCCAAAATTGATATTCCCCTTGAAACACGCGATTCGTTTTCCCCTTTCAGGGCAACGAATCGCGTGTGTTGCGATGGAAAATCGATGAACCTGAGCAGGTGCCGATGTACAAAAAGTGGGTACACAAGCCGTGCGCTGCGTAGTTACCTGACTTCATCACGCAACTGGGTGTCCCAGTCCGCGTATTCAAAAAGTATAGCACTCAGCCATAACTGGGAACCGCTTCCTGTGAAATCTCGTGACTGTTCAGGGCTGAGTCTTTCCACCAAGCCTGAACAGCTACAGTTTTTCCCAGTATCGAGAACGGATGGTTTGAACTAAAATCACTTACTTTTAGGATGGCAGGCACAATCACAGCGCTCAAAGCGCAGCGCAGCGCAAAAGAACGCGTCAATGTTCACATTGATGGCGAATTTGCGTTCGGGCTGGCGTTGATCCACGCCGTGTGGCTCAGGATCGGACAGATGTTGAGCGACGAAGAAATTGCCGCATTGCGCGCAGCAGACACGCTGGAGCAAGCGCAGCAACGTGCGGTCAACCTGATTGCATACCGGCCGCGCAGCGTGCGTGAAGTGCGCCAGCGTCTGAAAAAAGCAGGAGTCGAGGAAGAGACGATCGAGCGCGTAGTCGAACAATTGCGTAATGCAGGCATGCTGGACGATGAATCATTCAGCAAGGCGTGGGTGGAAAGTCGGCTGCGAGCGGCGCCACGGGGACGACGCATGATCGCCTGGGAGCTGCGTCGCAAAGGCGTCGCCGAGCAGGAAATCGAGGCGGCGCTGGAAAACGTGGACGACGACGCAACTGCGCTGGAAGCAGCACGGCGGCGCTGGCCGCGTCTGCAGGCGCTTCCGCCGCGCGAACGCAAACGCAAACTGTTCGAATTTCTTTCGCGCAGCGGGTTCGAGTATTCCGCGATGGAAGAGGCATTACGACAAATCGAGTCGGGGGACGCTGCAGAGGAAATGCAGGAATAAGCCGAGCCGATTATTCAGGGAAGGCGATACACCATGGAATTCAATATGATCATCGCGGCTCTGCTCTCAGCAGTCGTCGCCGGAGCCGTCGGCTTCGTCATCGGCCGCAAACAGGCTATAGACGATGGCTCGAAGCTGAAGATGGAAGCACAGCGGGCGGCGCAGAAAACGCTCGATGA
>CAXNFZ010000203.1:0-5611 GCA_964201495.1 Chloroflexota bacterium
GGCTGTGGTTCGTGCTGCGTGGTGATAAATTGCTCGCCGTCGTATCGCATCCTCTGTTCGGTTGCTGCCGTTGCTCGCAGGGGCAGACTCGAAAAGCGTTCGCGGCGATTCGTGGTGACGCGCAGCACACGGCCGACGACGGTCTTTTCCTGCGGGGATAGCGCTTCGCGCTCGCGCAGCCAGGCATCTGGTGAGAGACGCAATTGTCCGTCGATCCAGCGCACGCAATCAGCACGGACGACGTGGCGCAGCAGTGGTGCTTGTGAATCGCCGGGCAGCCGTCCCTGGCGCAGCTGCAGCGTGATCCAGGCGGGCGTGCTGAAGAGGCTGAGTGTGAATGCAATCTGTTCGCGCTCGAGTGTAATCAGGCTGGTTTCCAGCCAGGTCTCCGGCTGCTGTAATAGATCGTCTGATCCGATGCAGACGTAGTCGCCCCATGCTTCGCGCTGCGGTGTGTGCGCATTGGTGTGCACCACCTCGACGCTGGGCCAGGTTTGCCGCTCACCCCACGCAGCAAGTGCGGCATGTTGTTCTTCGTGCAGGCACAGTACCGAGACGCGCGGGGGTGCGATGCGGGCGTGTAGTGCCGACGGCGCATGGGTGGTCGGTGTGGGTGGGGAGGGAATGCGCCGCCAGGCACGAATGCCGTGTGTGCGCACGCGGGAGACCGCCTGCATGCTTTCGAAGACGAATCGTTCTCGGCTGCTGTGCGGCGGCACGAGTGCGTGCCAGAGCGGCCACAGCCGACTGAACAGGTGATACCCCGGGCCGCTGGTGATCGTCTTGATTTGCAGTTGCAGTGTGGTGATCTGCTTTTCCTGCCGTTCGATTTCTGCAGCGAGCAGATCCTGGGTGCGTTCGATTTCATCGAAGAGCGCGTCGTCGTCTGTGCCGAACTGGTGCGTAGGCGTTGTCATGACGGATTAGGAAGGCAGATTGGAGCTGCCGGTCTGCAGCCAGCGGAGCAGACGCATGAGTCGTCCGTTTGCATATGCGTTGCTCGTGGATTTCCAATGATCGCGTTCGTCGGCGATGCGCTTGTTTTCCGCTGCGGCGCGTTTCAGCTGCTCGATGTAATGAGGTGAGCCGACCTGCTCACGCAGCGCAAGTTTGTCCGGTGCGATGCGTGGATTCATGCAGAACTTGAGCAATGGCTGCACGACGACATCCCAGTTGAGATCGCGGCGGGCGCGTTCGACGTCTGAGCCGGGCAGTGGCCGGCCTGCCTGTGCCATATGAACGAGCGCGTCGGCGACTGCATTCACGTCGCCAGGGGGAACGACGTGGCCCATGCCGTACTCGCGAATGAGATCGCACGTGGCGTCGCCGGATGTTGCGACCGTGGGAAGTCCGGCCCAGAGATAGTCGAGGACGCGGCTGCGAAAGGCAAGGCGCGTCTCCAGCGATTCGATATGCAGCGTGAGCGCGATGTCTGCATCGAGCAGCGCATCCGGCCAGTCTCCGTAGGGCATCCAGTCGCCGAAGTGAACGACGTCCTGCATGCCGAGCGATTGGACCAGTTCCCGCGCTTCGGGCAGCAGCGTGCGGATGCCGGACATATTCGGGTTGGGCAGGCGGGTGCCGGGGAAGAGCAGCTTCAGCTGGGGAATGCGTGCGCGTGCAGCGTGCACGGCGCGGATCGCAGTAAGCGGATCGAGCCACGGCCATAGTCCGCCGCCCCACAGCACGAGCACGTCGTCTGCGGCGATGCCGGGCCAGCCGTCACGGAAGACGCGGCGATTGCGCTGCGGTGGGTCAGCTGGCAGACCGGTCGAGACGACGTCGACAAGCCGGCGCAGCGAATGGTCTTCGGCATAGGTGTGGGGATTGAGCCGGCCGGTCGCTTCCAGCACACCGAGCATCCAGTCGCGCTGCCGCTCGCTGGCGCAGAAGAAAAAATCTCCTTGCAGTAGATGTGGTGTGAGGGTCCTCATGCGATGGGCCCACCCGATGCTCTGCCATTCCCAGTCGCTGAGGGATGCAGCGGCCAGCCATTCCGAGAGCAGCGGATCATAGTCGTCGAAGGCGAGCGCCCATGGGCCTTCAGCCAGCTGTGGAAAGTCCGAAATTGTGTCTGGCGGACAAATCACTACGCGGGCATCAGCGACGATGGGCGCGAGAGAAGCCCACACGCCGTGTTCATAGCGTCGCACATGCGGACGTGTGCCGTGTTCTTCTTTCCACGCCGGTGATTGCGAAGGGATGGCCAGTGTGAGATCGATATGTCGTGCGAGTGCACGCGCGATGTTCGAATAGCGGATGCCTGGTCCGGCCATCTGATCGCCGATGGTGTCGTGGCTGATCAGCACGATCTTGTCGGTCTGTAGGGTCATGTTCGGCCGCAATTATCGCCGTAATCGCCGCAGCAGGCGCATGATGCGGCCATTTTCATAGCCGCGTACGAGCGCGGCCAGCTGATCGCGCTCAGCGCGCACGGCCTCTGACTGGACTGCGGCCTCGCGCGCGCGCTGCAGTTCGGCGCGCAGCTGCGCGTTTTCGTCCATCAGACGCCACTGGCGGCGCTCGTAGGCCTGCACGAGTTCGGGCGCGCTCGCACCCGTGCGGCGCAGGCGCATGGCCCATGGTGCGATAAAGGAAGCGTCGAAGTCGACGTCGCGATGGAAGCCGTGTGCCGCGAACAGGCGCGCCCAGTATTCCACCGGGTGCACGTTGATGTGCGTGGCCTCGGTGTAGTCGAGCGGGCTGGACGAAAACAGCACGTCGTCGGTGTGGGCGCAGAAATTGGCGACGGCGTCTTCGGCCTCGCGCGCCGGCATGTGCTCCAGCACTTCGATGCAGGTGATCAGATCGAACCGGCGGCCGAACGGCTCTGCAATGGATCCCTGTCGGCAGAAATGTTTGATGTCGTCGCGCACCTGGCTGATGGCGTATTCTGAAATATCGATGCCGAATGCGTCGACCCCGCGCGCGCGCATTTTGTCGACGAGCAGGCCGAACGCGCAGCCGGCATCCAGCATGCTGGATGGGGCGATGCCGCGCTGGATGCGCACTGCGACGTTTTCGAAATGCGCCAGCCAGGCGGGATCGTAGCCGTAGGGAATCGCGCCGCAGCCTGTGGCGTAGTAACGGGCGTCGAACTGGCTTCCGTTCATGAATTCTCGTCAACTGCTTCGGATCGCGGGTTTCATCAATTAGATTTTGAGCACTCCCTTCGGATCGATGTCTTGCGAAGAGAACTCGATCGCCCCGTGCCGCTGTACCTCAAGCTACTCGAAAAATGCGCGATGCTGCGTCACCCAGTTCCACATTTCCGGCACGCCGTCGTCGAGCGAGATACGCGGCTGCCAGCCGAGCATGCGCTGCGCCTTGGAGTTGTCGCTGATGAAGACCGGCTGGTCGCCCGGTCGCCAGCTCGAGTATGTCACCGGGATGGCGCGCCCGGCGAGCTTTTCGAGCCGCGGGCCGGTCTCGGTCCAGATCGAAATCGTGTTGGCGGCGCCGCCGCCGACGTTGAAGATCTGGCCGGAGGCGACGTCGAGTGAATTCCACGCTGCGTCGTAGGCGGCGGCCAGGTCGCGCACATGCAGCATGTCGCGCACCTGCTTGCCGTTGCCGTAGATGGTGATCGGTCTGCCCATCGCAGTGGCGATGACGAAATGCGCCAGCCAGCCCTGATCTTCGACGCCGAACTGGCGCGGGCCGTAGATGGTGCTCTGGCGGAAGACGACCGTGCGCATCCCGTAGATGCGCGTGTAGTCGCGCATATATTGGTCGCCGGCGCCTTTCGAGCAGCCGTACGGCGAATGAAAATCGATCGGGCGCGATTCGTCGATGCCATTCGGGAAGTCGCGGTAGGCGTAGCGCGTGGCGCCCTCGACGACTGCTGCGTCTTCCATGCCACCGTAGACTTTGTTGGTGCTGGCATAGAACACCGTCGGCGGCGTCTCCTGCGCGCGCGCTGCTTCCAGGACGTTGAACGTGCCGAGTGCGTTGATCTCGAAGTCTTCGCGCGGGTTGCGCACACTCGTAGTGACGGCCACCTGTGCGGCCAGGTGCACGATCAGCTCCGGTTGCGCAGCCGTCACCGCATCGCGCAGGCTTTCGAAATGGCGCACGTCGCCGTGCACGAACTGCAGCTGATCCTGGCCGGCCTGCTCGCGCAGCCAGTCCAGGTTGTGTTGCGTGCGCGGACGCGACAGATTGTCGAAGACGACGACAGAGTCGCCGCGTTGAAGCCTGCTTTGCGCGAGGTTGCAGCCGATGAAGCCGGCTCCGCCAGTGATAAATACACGCACGGTCGTGATTATAGAACCGGAGTGGCGTGCGCCCAGGTTCCGTTCAGCGCGATTACGCCGTGCCTCTCGTTGCTGCCGCCCGGGTATACGCCGAAGCTGAGGGCGCCTTCGAGGTAATCGATGCAGTGCACGGTATTCCAGTCGTAGATGGCGGCGTCGATGCGGTACTCGCCCGCCAGCAGAGGCAGTGTGTCGATGCGGTAGTCCACGTAACCGGCGCCGCGCAGTTCGTCGATGCGAAAATCGGCCATCGTGTTGTTCGGCCCGGCGACGTGCACGCCGCGCGTGGGATTCACGATCGAGAGTCCGACGGCGGGCATCGCCACCGATTTTTCAGCGAGATAGTGAATGCGCACGGTGACGGCGGCGTTCGTGGTGATCGAATTCGTCACGTTGTTCTCGGCATCGAGTAATTCGACGTGTGTGACGCGCGCTTCTCCGCTGCCCGGCCGCGCCATTTCTGGCTTTACTTCGTTGCGCTTGCGTCGCTCGAGACCGTACTTGTAGTACGCGCTGGCGACCTTAAAAGCAGCGTCGTCCATGCGCACATGGCCATGATCGAGCCAGATGGCGCGGCGACAGACCTGCTCGACGGATTCGAGGCTGTGCGAAACGTAGAGCATGGTGATGCCGGCGCGGCGCATTTCCAGCATGCGTTCATTGCATTTCTGCTGAAACGCCTGGTCGCCGACGGACAGCGCTTCGTCGACGAGCACGATCTGCGGATCGAGATGCACGGCAACGGCGAAGCCCAGCCGCGCCTGCATACCGCTGGAGTAGTCTTTGACCGGCACATCGATGAATTCACCGATGTCGGCGAATTCGATGATTTCATCGAGCTTGTATTCGATCGTGCGGCGCGACATTCCCATTACCGTGCCGTTGAGAAAAATGTTGTCGCGGCCGTTGAGCTCGGGATGGAAGCCGGCGCCAAGTTCGAGTAGTGCCGAGACGCGGCCGTTGACGCGTACGCTCCCGGAGTTGGGCTGGATGATCTGGCTGATGAGCTTGAGCGCGGTGCTCTTGCCAGCGCCGTTGGACCCGACGAGGCCGACGGTCTCGCCGGGTTCGATGCTGAAGCTCACGTCGCGCAGCGCCCAGAAGAGGCCGGCATCTAGCTGTTCTTTCTTTTTGCGGCGCACAAGTGAAATGAACAGCTCCTGAAATGCGCGCGGCCGCTCGCGGTCCATACGGAAACTTTTGGAGACGGACTGAAACTCAATGACAGGCATGACTTGTCGGTGATTGTACTGATGTAACTCTCATGGTCGCGTGAGGCCTATTCTTCAGCAGCCGAACGTCGCCGTCAATGTGAAAAAATGTAACCACTCAGGCCTAAATCAGTATTTCCCGCG
>CAXNFZ010000204.1:0-5610 GCA_964201495.1 Chloroflexota bacterium
GATACCAATTGGGCTTTGCGCACTCCCCTTTTTCACGTAAGGTCAAGTTGTCCAATCGGCGGTTGCCACATGGGTGCAACTCACCTACAGTCACATTTGCGCGCGGTATGTTCGCCGCGTGAAAAGGACATCACCAGCATGATTCATAGCGTACACGGCATCAGCGACATTGGGCTCACTGGCATTCGCCAGACGTGGAACCCATCCCCGGCGGAAACGATCGAAATCGCGGTGAAGCGCGGCGAAGGTCGGCTCACGGCCGGCGGCGCATTCGTCGCCATTACACATCCATATACCGGGCGTTCGCCGAGCGATAAATTCGTCGTGCACGAGCCGGAAAGTGCCGACAAAGTGTGGTGGGGCAAGGTCAATCAGCCGCTGTCGCAGGAAAAATGGGATGTGCTCGAGCGCGATGTCAAGTCGTACTTGAATACCAAAGAGATTTTCATTCGCGACGTGTACGCCTGCGCCAATCCTGCCTATCGAATGGGTGTGCGGCTCATCTCGGAAAGCGCATGGCACACGCTTTTCTCGAACAATCAGTTCATTCGCCCGTATCCGGCCGATCTGGCCGATTTCGAGCCGCAGTTCACCATCCTGCACGCACCGGAGTTCCACCCGGACCCGGACCGGCACGGCACGCGCCGCGTCGCGCACGGGCCGACCTGTGCGATCGTGCTCAACCTGGCGCGCCGGGAGGTCATCATCTGCGGCACGCGCTACGCCGGCGAAATCAAGAAGAGCATTTTTACCGCGCTGAACTACATGCTGCCGCTCGAGGGCGTCTTCCCGATGCATTGCGCCGCCAACGTCGGGCTGACCGGTGACACCGCCTTGTTCTTCGGTCTGAGCGGCACCGGCAAGACGACGCTATCGGCCGATCACAAGCGGGGACTGATCGGCGACGACGAACACGGCTGGAGCGACGCCGGCGTGTTCAACTTCGAAGGCGGCTGCTATGCCAAAGTGATTCGGTTATCGCAGGACGCCGAACCCGAGATTTACGCCACGCTCTCGCAATTTGGCACGGTGCTGGAGAACGTCGTCATGGATCCGGAAACGCATCAACTCGATCTTGACAGCGATTTGATCACCGAGAACACGCGCGCGGCGTATCCGATTCACTTTATTCCGAATTACGTCGCCACCGGCATGGGCGGCCATCCGCGCAACGTGCTGTTCCTGACGGCCGATGCGTTCGGCGTGCTGCCGCCTATTTCGAAGCTGACCACCGAGCAGGCGCTTTACTACTTTTTGAGTGGCTACACTGCCAAGCTGGCCGGCACCGAGCGCGGCGTGACCGAGCCGCAGGCGACCTTCAGCACGTGTTTTGGTGCTCCGTTCATGGTGCATTACCCGCACATTTACGCCGATCTGCTGCGTGAGCGGCTGGAGGCGAATCGCTGCACGGTATGGCTGGTGAACACAGGCTGGAGCGGCGGCCCGTACGGCGTCGGCCAGCGCATGAAGATTGCGCACACGCGCGCCATGGTGACGGCGATCCTCGACGGTCGACTGCGCGACGTCGAAACTGTGCCGCATCCGATCTTCGGCGTGCATGTTCCGCTCACTTGCCCGGGCGTGCCGGCGCAGGTGCTCGATCCGCGCCAGACCTGGGAGGACAAAGCCGCCTATGACTTTGCGGCGGCCGATCTGCAGAGGCGCTTCGAAGAGAATTATGCGGCGCTCAGGCAGTAGAGAGTAGATAGTGATAGTGGATAGCGGATAGTGGATAGTGATAGTGGACAGTGGTAGTGAACGGTGCAGGCACACATCAGACCCACTATCTACTATCACTATCCACTATCACTATCCACTTCTTCACGGCGTCGGCATCTCCATGATGTTCTCGGGCACTTCGATCGCGATGTTCTTGCCGAAATCGAACATACGGGTTTCGAATACGAATGACGCCGGCGTGCCGGGCGATTTCTTCGAAGTGCCGGCGATCTCGATTTTCATCTGGTGCATCTGGCCGTCCGGGCACATCACGATGCGTATTTCGGCCTTGTCGACCTTTTCGAACTGCTGACTGTAGGCGGACATCAGCCCCATCGTGGCAAGATTCGACTTTTGCGTGGAATAGACGTCGCAATTCTGGCCGTCCATCGATTCCATGCCGGTCTTCGCGTAGCCGGCTGCTTCTTCGGGATTGGTGGTCAGGCTGTCGATGGCCTGTTGCGCGTCGACGGGGGCGGATTGCTGCGTGGTGGACTGATCGCCGGGCAGGACGATCCATTGCTCGGCTTCGGCGTCTTCCGATCCCATCATGCCCTTCATGTAGGTCTTGCCGTCGACGACGCGCATCTCGATTTCAGTGGATTTATCCGAGCCGGCTTCGCGGTTGCGGATGACGGTGCGCGTGTTCGTGCCTGCATACGACTGTTCCATCTCGAAGACCGTCACCGGCTTATCCGTCGCGCCAGCGTTGCCGGCGTCCATGATGTCGCCAGTGACCTGCATGGTCGTGCGCGTGGTGAACGAGCTGGATTTTGCTGCGCCGGTGAGGCGAGCGAACAGGCTGTTTTCCGCGGGCGCAGCCGGGGCTTCGGCCGGAGCGGAAGTAGCGGTCGGTTCTGCACTCGTCGTCTCTTGCGTTTCGGCGACCGGCGCCTCTGTCGGTGCGGCAGTTTCGCCCGCCTCGGCCGGAGCTTTGGTCGACGTCGGCTGTGCAGCAGATCCGCAGGCGGCGAGCAGCATCACAGAGACCGTGCTGACGAGCAGAGGTTTTAGCAAGGGGAAATTGCGCATAATAAAAAATTATAGTAATGCGAAACGCGCTTGTCTTCCGCCTGTAGGGTATATCTGCGGCTGAAGGACTGATCTCACGCGAAGCCGCGAAGCCGCGAAGCCGCGAAGCCGCGAAGCCGCGAAGCCGCGAAGCCGCGAAGCCGCGAAGCCGCGAAGAACTGGCAGGGAGTGCTCTTCGTGTGAGATCAGTCTGCGGGCGCAATATGTCGCGAACCGCAAACCCCGGATGCGCTCGTCAGACGATGTCCTGGCGCACCGCGCCGGCCCAGCCGCCGGGCGGGACAGGGCGGCCGGTGAGCAGCGAGCAGCCGGCGCCGGCTGCGGCGAGGAGCAGCCCCACGTCGCTGCCGAACCCGACGAACGTGAATCCCTGCGCCGCGCGTGCGGCAGCTTGAGTCGCGTCGGCGGAGAGGATGCCGGGGATGATGCTGTGGCGTGCGCAGGCCGCCAGCACGCGATCGATGGCGTCGAGGAAGGCCGGGGCGTCGCTCCAGTAGGTCGGCGTCAGTCCGTAGGAGATGTGCAGGTCGTTCGGTCCGATGAAGGCGCAGTCGACGCCGGGGACGGCAAGAATCGCGTCGATGTTCTCGACGGCCTCGCGCGTTTCGATTTGAATCGCCACCATGGTTTCGCGGTTGGCGCGGCGGGTGTATTCGATGCGGCCGGCGGCGAAGCCGAGGTGCGGGAGCATGCCGCCGTTGCCGCGCACGCCGTCGGGCGGATATTTGGCGAAGCGCACGACGTCGGCGGCTTGTTCGGGGGTGTTGACCAGCGGAACCAGCACGCCCTGCGCACCGGAGTCGAGCACACGTTTGATCTGGTCGATCGTGCCGTTCGCCACGCGCGCCAGCGGCGTGCAGCGGCCCTGGCTGGCGTCGGCGATGGCCGAGCACGAGAGGGCGAGCGTGTTCGTGTCGATCGGCGAGTGCTCGCCGTCGAGCAGCAGCCAGTCGACGGCGCCCTGCATGGCGAGCATGCGCGAGATGTGCGGGCTTTGTGTGGTGTTCCAGAGGCCGAACGCCGGCTCGCCGGCGCGCAGCTTCTGCAGGATGTGGTTGGATCGCATGCCCGGGAGTGTAGTGGATTTGGGGATTTCAGAGTTGCAGCGCCAATCTAAAATCGGAAATCCGCAATCCAAAACAGCGTCCACGCCGCGAACACAACCAGCACCGCACCCGACGCCACGTTCACCCAGCGCAGGCCCGCCGGCGAAAATCGCGTGCGCAGCAGCCCGACGATCGTGGTGATCGTCAGCCACCACAGCGCCGAGCCGGCAAATACTCCGATGACGAGCAGCATCGCTTCTGCGTTGCTCGTCGGCGCGCTGGCGCCGGCGAATATGCCGCTGAACGACAGGATCGTCATCGGGTTCGAAATCGTGAGCGCAAAAGTACTCGCCCACGCACTGAATAGTCCGGCGCGTCCGACTGCAGCGGCCTCATGCTCGGCCGGCCGAACGCGCATGGTGTGCACGCCCAGGAACAGCAGAAAAACCGCACCGACCAGCCGCAGCCAGAACTGCGCGTCGGTCAGCACCACGATCAGCGCCGTCAGGCCGAACGCGCCGATCATCCCGTAGATGCCGTCCGCCGTCGCCGCGCCCAGCCCGGACGCCAGCCCGGTCGCGCGCCCATGTGCCAGCGTGCGCCGAATGCACAACAGCCCGATCGGACCGACCGGCGCCGCGATCGACAACCCCAGCACGATGCCGCGGAGGAGGAGGGAGATGTCCATGACGATCACTATCCACTATCTACGATCACTATCCACTCTTTATCTCTTACTGCATCATCCTCACCGCGCTCGCTGCGACGAGCGCCGCGGCGATCGGCAGTGAATCTTCGTCGATCTGGAAGCGCGGCGAGTGATGCGGCTCGTCGATGCCCTTCTCCACATTGCCGGCGCCGACGAACACATACGCACCCGGCGCCGCCTTCAGGAAATACGCGCAGTCCTCGGCGCCCATCGTGCGCACGTCGGAGACGACGTTGTCTGTGCCGACGAGTTCGCGCGCGGCGCCGCGCACAAGTTCGGCCATCGCCGGATCGTTCACGGTCGCCGGCGTTCCGTCAGCGAAGCTCAGATCCGCGCGCACGCCCAGCGCCGCCGCCATGCCGTCGACCACTTCTTTCATGCGTGTGCGAATCAGCGACATCACTTCATCCTTGAATGAGCGAATCGTGCCGCGCATCGTCACCTGGTCCGGAATGATGTTCGGCGCGCTGCCGGCGCGGATCATGCCGAACGTGATCACGCCCGCGTCGAGCGGCGCCACGTTGCGCGACACGATGCTCTGCATCGCCGAGATGATCTGTGCTGCGGCGACGATCGGGTCGGCGCCCTCGTGCGGGCTGGCGCCGTGCGCTCCGCGACCTGTCAGGGTCAAATCGAACGTGCCCGCCGCTGCCATCTGCGGACCATCCGCCACGGCGATCTTGCCGACCGGCAGCGTGCTCCACACATGCATCGACAGCGATCGGGTAGGGGCGGGGTTCTGCAGCACGCCGTCTCCGATCATTGCCAGCGCGCCGCCGATGGTTTCTTCCGCCGGCTGAAAAACGAACTTGGCCGTGCCCTTCCAGAGGTGGCGGTTGTCCGACAGAATGCGCGCCACTGCCAGCCCGATCGAAGTGTGCGCATCGTGTCCGCACGCGTGCATCTTGCCGGCGTTTGTCGATTTGTAATTCACGTCGACCGCCTCGAGGATCGGCAGCGCGTCCATGTCGAAGCGCAGCAGCAATGTCTGGTCGCCCGGCTCACCGCCTTCCATCAATCCGACCACGCCGGTCTTCCCCACGCCCGTCTGCACTTCATAGCCCAGTTCGGTCAGCGTAGCTGTCACGATGCCTGCCGTGCGAA